>NZ_JBHYGR010000164.1:0-9366 GCF_042738155.1 Kitasatospora sp. NPDC059088
TGTCCACCCGCCGCCGACGCTCTGCCAGGGGCAGCCGCACCGCGCCGACGCTGCGCAGCACCGTCTTCTCGGCGCCCGCCTTGACGGCCTCCTCCGCGGCGGCCGGGCTCAGCGCGGTACGCAGCCCCGTCCCGTCCGTCTCGAAGACACCGACACGGGGAAGGTCCAGGAGCACGTCCCCGGCCAGGACGGCACTGTAGAGCTCGTGGGAGTGGATCACCGGGTGCTCGCCAGCGGGGAAGTCCCGGCTCATGGTGCCGAAGTCGCTGGTGGGCCGTTGCGGGACGACCGACACGAACGTGCCGGTCGCCAGCACCGTCTCCCGGCCGTAGCTCTCCTTCTTCACCGCGACCATGTAGCCGAACAGGTCGTCGTCCAGGTGCAGATCGGGGCGGCCCGCGGTGTAAGCCTGCTGCTTGGCGCCGGCGCCGCTGCGGATTACCGGTGACCGCGACTCCTGCACGGGCAGGCTGTCGCGCAGCCAGCGGCGGAACGCCTGCGCGGACACGTACGGGTGGACGTCCCGCCCGACCCGCAACTGCTTGACCTTGCCGTTGTTGTCCTCCGCCAAGCCGTTGTTCGGGGCTCCCGCCACAACATCCAGAACGATCTTGCCAACCAGGTACGTCACTGCTGCTCATCCTCCGTGTCGAACGTCAGGGCTTCGAGGTCGCGGGGATCGAGATCCTCCTCGCCCTCCTCCTCCGGCTGCTCGGGCTTCCAGCCGAGCGAGTTCAGCTCCTGCAGCACACCGACCAGGAGCATGTCCCGGTGGAACCAGGCCGGGTTCTGCGAGACCGGGCTGAACAGCAGCTCGAAGCCCCGCTCGGTCACCAACGGCCCCGCTGCTCCTGCGGGCGGCTTGACGGTCCACTGCACGCCCTGGGAGGTCAGCCACCCGCGCAGCTTCGACGGGTCGCGAAGCAGCGTGCGGAAGCTCCGCAGTTGGCCGCCGGTGGTGGCGGTGTTCAGCAGCACGGCCACGTTGCGGGCGGTCCTGGCGATCTCGGCCAGGTCTTTCTCGGTCATCAGCATTACCTCGGTCGCGAAGGAGTCGAGCAGCACCGCCAGGGCCTCGGCCCGGGACCGGTCACGCCCCGAGCGGGTCAGGCAGTTGAGGAGCCGGCCGTGGCCGGCGGCCACGATCCGACTGGGCGAGCGGAAGACGTTGCGGGCCAAGGCCACGAGCCCGGGCGTCGACGTACTGGCATGGGCGCGAACCAGCTCCGCGAAGCCGGCACGCCGATCACCCAGCCGCTGGGTGCAGCGCAGCCACTCGGCCAGCGGCTGCTCCAGCGGGTGGGTCTCCAGCTCTTGGCCGCGGTTGTTGTTGTTGAATACCACGAGGTCGAGGGCAGCGCCCATCGGCCGGCGGTGGGTGCGCAGCGCGACAAGTGCGACGACCTCCTGCGCGCCGGTCTGCCGTTTGCTGCCGTCGCCAGTGGCGGCGAGCATCCGGTTGTGGTCGACCTGCTCGGCCACGGCGTGCTGGAGGAAGTCGTCGTCCCAGCTGTGCACGGCGATGGACGGGCCGCCGGTCAGGCGCACCCCGTAGGGCAGCGCGTAGAAGCTGCACAGACACGGCCAGCACAAGGCCATGCCCTCGTGGCCTCGCGGGGTGGTGTTGCGGTACGCCTGGCTCTCGGCGAGCGGCACGTCGCTCTTCCCGTAGTACCCGACGGCCTGCCGTGAGCACAGCGCGCAGACCGTGGGCGGCCAGCCGGACGGCGGGGGCAGAGTCCGCCACTGCCCCACGCGCTCCGTGATCTCGGCATCGGTGCGCTTGCCGTTGCCGGGGTGGTTCATCGCGGTGTTGGGGAAGAAGGAATAGCTGACCTTCAACCAGAACCCGTCCGGCGCCTTGGTGTCGCGTCCGAGCGCTGCACGCAGCGCGTCCCGGGCCATCTGCGACAGCGCCACGTCGAACTCGGCCGCGGTGGTCTCCTCCGGAGAGCCGTCGCCGGCCAGGGCCGCGAGCGCGAACGCCCCCACCCTCTGCAAGGGGTGCGCGGTCAGCACCAGTTGGCCCTGCCCGAGGTCACCGTCAGCTGGCGCCGTCATGCTGCCACCCAGCCGAACCCGGCCGAGTTCGCCTGGCCCAGGCCCCAGCTCCACAAAGCCCGCAGCGTCTCCGGCGCTCCCGACAGCTCCACCTCGACGGCGGCCCCCGGCTTGGCCCCCTGCCCAACCGAGAACGACCTCTTCGGCCCCACCCACGACACCGACTCCAGGCTGACCCCGGCATCCAGGCCCAAGGTCTCGGCCTTGCGCCGCAGGTTCCCCTGGAAGTAGCCCGCCCACTCCAACTCAGTCGGCAGCACCCACGCCTGACGCGGCCCGCGCACCCCATCCGGACTGTAGCCGGAGCCCTTCATCACCACCGGAGTGGCCGTCCGCAACACGGCCCGGCCATCCGCAAACTCCGGCGGCTCCACCAGGCCGAGGCCCATCAGGCGTAGGGCGACCCCGCCCCAGTCCAACAATTCACGCTCCGCGAACCCGGCCGCCAGCGCCTCCACGATGGCCGGCACCGGGCTGCCGAACTCGACCACCCCCCGCCCGCCAGCCGCATACCGCCCCGGCCGCCGACGTGCGGACGAGAACACAGGCGCACCATGCCCGAACGGCGCCATCCCGTGAGGCCCCTCACCGTGCTCGTGCAACCGGCGCCCAAGCTCCGGAGCCACCCGCCCCAGCACGTCGTAGACCACCCCCCGACCAGGGGCCAGCACGCTGCCCCACGGCACCTCCTCCGCCGCCGTCACCACGGCCAGCCGCACCCTCATCCCGCACTCCAACGCTCAAACGGCATGACAAACCAGCAAGCTGACGAACCACCAGCCGCACAGTCCAGGACCCTAAACTGCACCACTGACAGCCGTCACAAGATTGCGCACAGTCACCCACGACCCCGGGCAGCACGCGATGCCGTACCGTTGAACAAGGCCACCCAGACCAACGCCAAGCTGTGCACCGCAGCACCACGACGTGGCCAACAGCATCACCGGGTTCCCACTGCAGAACCTGGCTCACTGACCAGTCACATCCGGCCTCTGACCTGCAGCTTTACCATCGGGCCTCATCGCCCCTGGGAGGGGTAGCAACCCGACCATCCAGTCCACCCGGCCGACCGCCTCCGGCGCCTCATCGCCCCTGGGAGGGGTAGCAACATGGCGGCGACGTCGGCACGGTCCTTGGGACGGCCGGGCCTCATCGCCCCTGGGAGGGGTAGCAACGCGAAGAAGACGGCCTCCATGCGGTACTGCTCGCCCGCCTCATCGCCCCTGGGAGGGGTAGCAACCTGGAGCAGGCGGTGGCCGCGGTACGCGCCGTCCACGCCTCATCGCCCCTGGGAGGGGTAGCAACTCCAGCGGCCCAGGACTTCTCCCGTGCAGGGAGGCAGCCTCATCGCCCCTGGGAGGGGTAGCAACACCAGCGCGGGGGTGTGGTAGTCCGCGGTACCCCACGCCTCATCGCCCCTGGGAGGGGTAGCAACGTCGCAGCCGGGCTGATCTCGGCGAGCTGCTCGGCGGCCTCATCGCTCCTGGGAGGGGTAGCAACAAGAAGGCCGTGGGCCACACGCACGTGCTCGCGGCCGCCTCATCGCACTTGGGAGGGGTAGCAACTTGTAGACCTGCGACGGCGTCCAAGGCCCCACGGCCACCGGCTCATCGCCCCTGGGAGGGGTAACAACGTCTGGAAGGGGTAGTCGGCGAGCAGGTGAGCGATGGCCTCATTGCCCCTGGGAGGAGTGACAATCTGGTGTGTGGTGCAGCCATGCTGTCTGTACCTCCAGCCTCATCGCCCCTGGGAGGGGTAGCAACCCCGCGTACACCAGCTTGGCGCCGGCCTCGCGGACGGGCCTCATCGCCCCTGGGAGGGGTAGCAACGCGCGGCCGTCAGGGTGGATCAGGATGTACGCGGGGGCCTCATTCTCCTGGGAGGGGTAGCAACGGGTAGACGACGGCGGGGGCCGCCCGGCGGCGGTAAGCCTCATCGCCCCTGGGAGGGGTAACAACTTGACGCCGTCCAGCACCTGGATGCCGATGCCGGCCTCATACCCCCTGGGAGGGTTAGCAACCGGACGGCGAGGTAGGAGCCTCCGAGGCCGATCGCCGCCTCATCTCATCGCCCCTGGGAGGGGTAGCAACCTGATCTAGCCGTCCCACCGGACGGGCTCGGTGCCAGCCTCATTGCCGGCAGGCATCCAGCACCTCATCGCCCCTGGGGAGGTGACGACAACTTCCCGGCCTCGTCGCCTCTGGGAGGGTAACAACGAGAAGCCGTGGGTGACGACGATGCCGGGGGCCTCCGCCTCATCGCCCCTGGAAGGGGTAGCAACGTGACTGGGCCGCGCGCGTCCAACCTCCAGCGGGCACGCCTCATCGACCCTGGGAGGGGTAGCAACTAGTGGCGGTATCGGGTAGCGATCAGGTCGCCCTGTCCCTCATCGCCCCTGGGAGGGGTAACAACCCGAGGGCTCGCCGTATGCGAGCGGTGTCGGTACCCGCCTCATCACCCCGGGGAGGGGTAGTAACTAGGCACCGACCTGGACCAACTCCTGCGGGTCCGCCGTCTCATCGCCCCTGGGAGGGGTAGCAACTCCCAGGCGGTGCAGTGCGAGCGCTTGACGCCGTCGCCGTCCTGCCTCATCGCCCTGGGAGGGGTAACGACGTGGCCTGGGCGAGTCCAAGCCGCGCCCAGGGCGGGCGAGGCCACCGTGCCGTTCGCGGACTGGGAGTGGCAGGTCGACCTGGTCGAGGGTGTAGTGCCGCGCGAGGTCGAGGAGTTGGTCGTGGCGCTAGTGGACCGGATCTGTGACCTGGCGGAGAAGGAGAACAGGCCATACGCCGCCGCCCGTGCGGCGGCCCGGTTCGAGCGCGCCGCCGGTTCGAGCGCGCTGCTGGCCGGACGCCAGGCCCGCAGCAGCATGATGACCTGGGAGTACATCGGCCGCGCCTTCGGCTGCTCGCCGGAGCAGGCGCTGGAGCGGTTCGGTGAGACACCGCCCGACGTCGATCAGGGTGGAGAGGAGTAGGTCGTCAGCCGCCGAGTTGAGGCCGGTGACCCCCGCCAGGCTGAGTCCCCGGTCTAGCCGCGGCCGTGGGAGATTGGGCAGGACCAGCAGGGACCGCGTCATCGCTAAGCCGGGGCACCCTCGGCCGTTTCCTCTCCGAGGAACAGTGCCCAGCGCTCCGAGCAGGCCGGTAGCGCTGCCGCCTGCTCGCACAGCGCGCGGAGCGCGGAGTTGCTCCGGACCTGACCGAGGGGGCTCTGGTCCAGCGCGAGGTCGCGCGCCGCGTTGATCTGGTTGGTCAGCACGGCAGCCTGGCGCTGGAGAGCCATGGCGTCGCGGTTCTCCTCCGCGTACGCCATGTAGCCAGCACGGAGGTCGGATTCAAGCTCGCGCAAGTCCACGGGGCCGATCGGATCGGAGGATGGGAGAACGGCTGAATCACGGGGCTCGGCATGCCAGAGCACCGCGCCAGTCGAGAGTTCGACGGCCTCGATCCACATCCCGATCGGGATTTCGGTAGAGGTGACGTACCAGGTGGCAGGGTCGGAGTCGCCCGCGATCTCAAGGGGCCTGGCAAGGCCGTCCCCGACCCCGAGCTCATGCTTGTGCACAGCCCAGGGCACTACCCCCCTGTCCAGCCGGACCGCTATTCGGATCGTCGTTCTGGTTGCCTCAAGCCCTGTCGTCTTAGGGTCGGTGCTGTCGCTCAACCAGATCAGTGGAAGCTCGTCGAAGAAGCTGGTGGCGTTCGTGCTGTATGGGACGATCGCGCCGACTGCTTGGAGGCCGGGTCGCGCGGGATCAGCAGGGACACTCCACGCGTCATGGTTGGTGTAGTGGAACAAGGTGACGGCCATGGCCGTACCCTCCCACACGACCGAGCTGCTCGTTCAGCGTCCGTGCTCACCCAACCTCGGCCGAACCCGGGGCCGGAGGGCGGCTGACCCGGCGCGCTACGCGTTAACTCCGGTGTCGTCGGAGTTGGCCGATGCAGGAAGTTGCTCGGGGACGTTTCGCAAGAGTGCGGCGGTCATCGCAAGCAGCGTTTCGGCTTCGGCCCTGCTGTACTCGAACGACTTCGTGATGGCGTCGTTGTGCATGGCCCCGGAGGTCTGGCTGTACAGCGAATCTTGGATTCGCCACCAGCGCTCCGACTGAGTGCACTGGTTGGCGAGCTTCTTGGAACCAGGGTTGTCCCACCCGGCATTGTGCTGTATCCACTCCAGGACACGGCGTACTTCCAGAATCGCTGCCCGGATGCTGCCTCTGGTGATCAAGCGCTGGGCTTCACGGAGGGCGAGTCCAGGCTCGGCACGCCGAGAGTCGTGGAGCGGGTACGGGACGGCCATCTCGAACGCTGCGGATGGGGCCGCTTGCTCCAGCTGTTCCTCCCACCGACTCCTCGGGATGGATATCTGGTCCGTGATGAGCGCGGTGCCGGGATAACCCGCCGCCTGCGGAAGCGTCGCCGACACCTCCACCTCGAACCGGGCGTCCCCAGACCGGCCAGCCTCGACCGCGTGAAGCTGCACGGTGGTGAGCGGGAACACCAAGGTTTGCCGATGAACGGTGACGGTCGGCGTGTATGCCAGGTTCGCCGTCACCCGCCCAAGCTGGGCCCGGTTGATCGGCGAAGCCGCGAACCCGAACAAGGTTGCCTCCAGCGAGAGGAGCTTCCCGGCCTCACTCAACGGCGATACGCCGACTGCGGCCTGGACTCGCAGTTCCTGGCCGCCGATCGAGCGGTAGAGCCACACCTGCTCGCCCATCTCCAGCGTGAACCTGATGTCGTTCTCGAAGCGCAGTTCCTGCACGGGTTCCCCCAGCTGAGCATCATTGGTCCCCCAATTCTGCCTGCTCTGATGCCCGTACCGCCGCTGGTTTCCCGCTTGGCTGGCGCGGCAGACCGACAGTTCTTGCGGGATGCCGGCAGGTCCTATCCACCGAGCAGCCGCGACTCAGTCCGCCGGCCTGGGCTTCCATCCGAAGCCGGAGTTCCGGAAGGCGTGTATCGAGCACCCGGCGTATTGGCGTGCCGCCCGGACCGCCGTCTCTCGGGACATGGCCTTCCCTCCTTCGGTGAAGATGGCGCCCTCCGTGCGGTTGCCGATGGCCTCCCGGAGAAAGACTGAGGCACTTTCTGGGATGAGCATCTCCGCCAGCCTGCTCTTCGAAGCGCCAGCGGCGGACAACGTGGTGTCGGTCGCGTCCCGGACGTCGAGAGAAAGGGGTCCGTGAGGTTGAACTTGACCTCCGCGAGCAGCACCCACAGAGTGCGTTGAGCGACGGGGATGGCCGAGTCCGAGATCAGTTCGTCGAACTGCTGGGGGGTGATGGTGTCGAGGTGCACGGTCGGCTCCTTGGTCACGTTACGTGATAGTCGGGGTGGGCAAGGGTGCGCTGCCGCCCACAGGTTCGCAGCGATGTCCGGCCCCGTTCGGTACCCGCGAGCGAGCCGTGGGCCTGCGATACTTGTCGGGCCGCAAGGCGGCCGAGCAGCGAGGCAATCGGCGGCGGCCAGAAGGCCGGCGGACCACCTCCCAGCACGGAATCGGCACACATGAGGCCGAGAAGCGCGGAGAGGTTGCGAGAGCCCTGGTGAGGCGTTCTCGCAGGTCAGTGGCCAAGTGGTCAACGTTTCTGCAGGTCAGCGCCTTGCCAGGGGAAAACTTACAAAGCAGATGTCGGCGGTTCGAAACCGTCCGCGCCCACCAGCACAGAAGGCCCGCAGCGATCATGCTGCGGGCCTTCTGACTGCACTGACTGACGGCAACCGCTGATGTCAGTCCGTCTTGCGGCGCCTCTTGAGGAGGCGGTCCATGTGCCCGAGCGCCTCGCGCCGGGTCTCCTCCGAGACGTGCGTGTAGACGTTCATGGTCACGGCGATCTGCGAGTGCCCGAGGATCTCCATCACCACCCGCGGTGCGACGCCGGCCGCGAACAGGATCGTCGCGCAGCCGTGCCGCGTGTCGTGGAGGCGGATGCGCGGCAGACCGGCGTCGGCCCCGATCCGCTCGAAGGACCGGCTGAGGTTCCGGGGCTCGATCGGCCGACCGGTCCGGGTGGTGAACACGTACCCGGTGTCCTCCCACTCCCGGCCGGCATCCTCCCGCTGCTTCGTCTGCTGGAACCGCCGCCAGCGCAGCGGAGCGATGCACATCGCCGGCAGTGGGATCGCCCGCGTCCGGCGGTTCTTCGTGCTGTCCGCGTACAGCTCCTTCTGGACGCGCTGGAGCTGGGTCCGAACGGTGAGCTTGCGGCCGTCCAGGTCGATGTCGCTCCAACGGAGCCCCAGGATCTCGCCCCGTCGGAGGCCCAGCGTGATGGCCAGCACGAACGCGGTGTACAGCGGGTCCGGGCGGGCCGCCTCCAGGAAGGCGACCGTCTCGTCCAGCGTCCATGTCTTCATCTCGCGCACCTCCACACGCGGGGCCGGGACCAACGTGGCCACGTTCCGGCTGATCAGTTCCTCACGGCAGGCCGCCGTGAGGGCCGTACGGAGCACGCGGTGCGACTCCTTCGCCGTGGCGGCGGAAGCCTCCCGCGTCACGGCGCCGACGAGGCGGCGCACGTCGGGGACGCTCAGCGACTCCAGGCGCTTGGCGCCGATGTGCGGGACCAAGTAACGCCGCACGTGGGTCTCGTACTTGGCGTACGTCGTCTTCTTCCGCTGCGGCCGGATGAACTCCTCCAGCCAGTAGGGGAGCCACTCCGACAGCTTCTGCGAGCGCGTCGGGGTAGGGACGCCGTCACGGGCGCGCTTCACCAGCTCCTGGCGCTTGGCGTCGCACTCCTCCCAGGTGTCGCCGTAGACGGTCTTGCGCTTGCGGGTGCCGTCCGGCTGCGGCACGTACACGCGCCCCTCGTAACGGCCATCCTTGCGCTGCCAGATGCTGCCGGCGCCGTTCGGGTTCTTCTTGCGGACCATCAGGGACTGTTCTCCTCGGTCTTGGCACGGAGGTACTCGGCGAGGCTGTCGACGGCGATCCGTCGGCAGCGGCCTTCGGTGAAGCTGACGAGCGTCTTGGCGCGGATGAGGTCGTAGACCTTGCTGCGGCTCATGCGGAGGGCGGCCATGACCTCGGGCACGGTCAGGGCTTCGGGGATAGCGGTGGCCACGGGCTTCCTTTCCGGAGCATGGCGGTGGGCTGGATGCGCAATTGGTGGCTACGCACGGCAACGGCCTCGCTGCGTGGACGGGGGTTGGGGCCGGAAAGTGTCAGGGATGTCAGGGCAAACCGTTGGCCTGCGGGTTTGGCTCCTGGCAGGGCGTGACGGTGGTTGAAAGACAAACCAGAAGGTGTGCCGGGGTGCGCCGCCAGCCCCCCCGGGAGGAAGTCGGGGGGGGA
>NZ_JBHYGR010000164.1:9376-11647 GCF_042738155.1 Kitasatospora sp. NPDC059088
CGCGCGGGCGCGGGGCGGGGGTGCGGGCCTGTAACCGTGCGGCGGCCCACGCCCCCCCGCCGTCCTTGCCGCGTCCCACCCCAAAATACCCGTCACGCCGTGTCCGGGGTTGTTTTGGCTGGTCAGGGATTTGTCCTGACATCCCTGACGGTTACCGGGTTTCCGCTCCGTCCCCGGGGGTTCCGATGGAGGGGTGGACACGGTAGGTAATGGCCTGCGGGCGGCCTCGCTGGCCGGTGGGGCCGGTCTGGTCGGAGCGGAGGTAGCCGTGCTGTTCGAGCAGGGTCAGGGCGGGTTCGACGTCGGCGACCTTCTTGAACCGCCGGGACGACGCGACGGCGTCGTGGGCCTTGATGTGGGTGCGGTGGGTGCCGTCCTTCTTCGGGCGCTGGAGCCACTGGAGGAGGGCGTGGGCGTCCTCGGTGGCGGGGTCGGCGGCGATGAGGTCGAAGACGGCGAGGGTGTGGGCGGTGTAGTAGTCGGCGATCTCGGCGGCGCGGTCGACGGTGGCGGCCTCCAGGCCGGCCCGCCAGGCGCCCTGGTCCTGGTCGGAGGCGATGTGGTCGGCGAGGTGGAGCAGGACGGCGATGCGGGCGGTGTGGCCGACGAGCTTGCCGGCCCAGTCCTTGATGTGGGAGAGCGGCTGGTCGGGGCGGAGCTGGACCTCGACGCGTTCCTGGAGGCGTTCGACGGCGAGGTCGGCGGCCTGGTCCATGAGCACGACCACGGGTTCGGTGAGGTCGGTCATGGCGCGGAGCAGGCGGGTCAGGTTGCGGTCGTAGGCGTTCGCCGCCTTGTCGGGGATGGGGGTGGTGCGGATCTTGCGGTAGCCGAGGTTGGAGGGCGGCAGGGAGTAGAGGAAGCGGGCGAGCAGGCCCCGGTCGCGGGCCCCGGAGGCGGCGCCGAGTTCCTGGAGGACGGCGGGCTGCGGGGTGGCGCCGATGGTCAGGGCGGGCTTGTCGATGGTGGTCTGCTCGCGGGTGATGCGGTCGACCTGGAGCCGCTCGCCCTTGTGGGCCTGGAGGAACACGCCCAGGTTCGGCTTGCTGCTGTAGCGGCCGACGATGCTGTCGAAGAGGTCGCCCTCGGGGGAGAGCGCGGCCAGGCACCGGTGGACGGCGAGCTGGCTGGTGACGGTCTCGGGGGTGATGTCCCCGGACAGCGTCAGCCGCGGGTTCGGCGGGACGGTGATCTGCTCGGCGAGCATCTTGGCGGCGGAGATCTCCGCCATGAGCTGGGCGCGGTCGGTGTCGGGGTTCTTGCGGGCCTTGGTCATCAGGGCGTCGACCTCGGCGAGCGCGGCGTCCCGGGCGGTCTCGGCCTCGATGATCGCCGCCCTGGTCTCGGCCTGGAGCTCGGCCTCGACCCTGTAGACCGGGCCCATCATGAAGGCGAACACGTCGGACTTGCGGCTGGCGGGGGGCATCGCGCAGGTGAGGTAGAGGTTGGACTGCTCGCGCCAGCCGGGCCGGACCTCCACGTTCACCCGCCCGCCGGCGGCGGTCGACAGGGCGGCGAGGGCCATGGTGGCGGAGGCGTCGGGCGGGGTCTGGGTGAACTCGGCGACCGCGGCGACGTAGGCGCCGACCCACCCGGGCAGGGCCTTCACGGGGAAGGTCGGCAGGCCGGTGTGGGAGCCGAGCGGAACGGGGTCGAGCCAGGTGTCGCCGGCGGCGAGGTCGGCGAGCACGGACAGGGCGGCGGTGCGGACGGCTTCCAGGTCGGCTTGGTCGTCGCCAGCCATGTGGGCGAGGCGGCTGGTGTTCGTACCGATCCGGCGGCGCTCGGCGGCGACGCGCACGACCTCGGCGTAGTAGTCGCCGTTGGCGGCGGTGGGGGTGGCCTCGATGCAGGTGTGCAGGTAGCCGGGTCCGCCGACGCGGCCCAGGTCGCCCTGGGCGCGCAGGACGCCGGTCAGCAGCAACGGGTCGACGGGCCGTTCGCCGTCGGCCATGCGGACGATGGTGCGCCAGATGGTCTCGTGCGCGGGGTGGTAGAACGCGCTCGGGTCGCCGAGCTGGGCGGCCAGCGCCGGGATCTGGGCGGGGTCGAGCAGGGCGGCGCCGATGACGGCCTGCTCGGAGGCCTTCACCTCGGCGGGCTCGGGGCGGAACGGGATCACGTTCGGGGCGTACTCGGTGCTCAACGCGGGCTCCTCTCAGAGGGAGCGGGGCGGGGGGGGGGGGGCGGGGGCCCGGGGGGGGGGGGCGCGGGGGGGGGGGGGGGGTGGTGTGGGGGGGGGGGGGGGGGGGTCTCTGGGGGGCGGGCGCG
>NZ_JBHYGR010000164.1:11657-18230 GCF_042738155.1 Kitasatospora sp. NPDC059088
GGGTTCCGGGGGGCCCGCGGGGGCCCCCCGCGGGGGGGGGGGGGGGCCCCCCCCCGGGGGGGGGGGGGGGGGGGCGGGCCGCGGGTGGCGGGGTGTCAGAAGTCGAGGGCGATCTGGCCGTCGCACACGGCGGCCGGGGCGGGCGGCATCAGGGCGTCGAGGGCGGCCTGGTGGGCCGGGTCGTCGGTGTCGAGGCAGATGACGCGGCCATCGGTGGTGACCAGCCAGTCGGGGTCGGCGTGGACCGCCTCGGCGGCGGCCTCGCGGGTGTCGAAGTAGGCGGCGCACTCGAAGACGGGGGCCAAGCCGTAGACGGAGTCGCAGACGTCGCACCCGGCGGTGTACCGGGGCACGGGCTTGATGGACACGGGAGCCTCCCGGCGGGTCAGAGGTCGAAGAGGGAATCCGGCTCGCCGGCCGGTGCGCTCGCCTGCCGGGCCTGGTCGGCGGCGCGGCGGGTGGCCTGGTGGCAGTGCTCGCACCATGCGGCCAGCTGCTGTTTGGGCAGGGCCGCGGCCCGGTGCGTGGGTAGCAGCAGAGCAGCGGGCTCGGCGGGGGCGGCGAGCAGGCGCACCCAGCCCCGGCCGTGCTTGGTCTGGTAGGTGCCGTGGACGGCGGGGCAGCGTCCGCCGTCCTTGTCGTGGCTGGTGCCGCAGGTGCCGCGGCACTGGCAGCGGCCCGCTGCGGCGGCCATGACGGCGCGCCACAGCTCTGCCTCGGCGAGGGGCGGCACGCGCCCGCTCACGTGGCGGCCCGCCAGACGCCCCGGCCGAGGTGCTGGGCGGCCTGGCGGCCGATCAGCTGCGTGTAGGCCGGGGGGATTGCCTCGCGCAGGCCGTCGCGGGTGGCCCAGGGCATGCCCATCACGGCCTCGCTGCGGGCGAGCGGGACGTTCGAGAAGTTGCCGACGACGTGCATGAACTCGCCCTCGCCGACGGGGCGGCCCATCTTCGCGTTCGGCGCGGTGTGTTCCGGGTGCGGCGGCGGTGCGATGGCGAGGCCGCCGGGTTCGAAGAGGCGGTGGCGGTAGGTGTGCAGGCCGAACGCTGCCCCACACAGCATCACCGGGTCCCGCAGTTCGGCCCGGGCCTCCTCGACGTTCTCGATGACCCACGGGCGCCCGGTGGTTTCCAGAGCGGCGCGGGTCGGGGCGATGAGGTCGGGGTGCTCGCGGCGGCGGATCTTCTGGCAGCGGGTGTAGCGCTGGCACGGCGGCGAGCCGTGGGCGAGGTCGAAGAGGTGCCCGTACTCGGCGATGAAGGCGACCGCCTCGGCCTGCACGAACGCGAAGGGGTAGCGCGGCTGGTCGGTGAGGTCGATGCCGAGGACGTTGTATCCGGCGAGGTAGTAGCCCATGCCGGCGCCGCCCTGGCAGCAGTAGGCGTCGAGGACGGTCAGGCCGTTCCAGGGCCGGGCGGGCAGCCATCCGGCGGCCGGGCGGGCCGTGGCGAAGAGGCCGCGGGTGCTCACCGGGCACCCCCGAACAGGGCGGCGACGGCGGGGCCGCCGTGGGTGTTGACGTGCTCGGTGAGGCGGGCGACCGTGCGCTTGGCGGTGCGGGTCAGCTCCGCGCGGGGCAGGGGCACGGGCGGGGTGACCAGCTCGTCGGCGGGGATGGGCAGGAGGATGTCGGCGGTGAGGGTGAGCGCCGGCCGGCGGCCGGGGAGCGGCTCGACCTTGGCCGACCAGGGGCCGAGCCGGTAGCCGTCGTTCTCCCAGTCCAGCCACTGGCCCGGCCCGGGGCGGGCGTTGAGCACGCGGTGCGGCAGGGGGACGGTGATCCGCAGGACCAGGTCGGCCGGGTTGTCCTCGGCGGGGCTGGCGGTGACGGCGAGCAGGTCGGGCCGGGTGCGCACGTAGCCGGGCGCCATGACCGGGACGGTGGCGACGGTCCACACCAGGGTGGCGAACTCCGCCCCGGAGATCAGGCAGTCGCTGTCGTCGAGCTGGTCGGCGTGCTCGTTGAGGTAGGCGCCGAACTGGCTGTCGCCGTACCGCTCGTCGTAGTCCTCGTCCACGACGGCGAGCGTGAAGGGGTCGAACTCGGGCATGCTGGTCCCATCTCTGTTAAGGGGATGCACGGCCCCGCGGCAACCGGCTCTCTGCCAAGAAATGACGGCTGCCGCGGGGCTTCGTGCTGTGTGGTGAAGTGATCCGACTGGGCCTGGTGGGGCCGTCGGTCGCGTTCGGGCGTTACGCGGCGTGGCGGGCGGCGCGCAGGACGTGCCGCAGGGCCTGCTCGGCGTGGGTGCCGAAGGTGTAGGCGGCGTCCGGCAGTCCTTCGGCGTGACGGCCGGCGTCGAACATCTCGCCGGCTTCGCGCTCGGTCACGTGGTCCGCGGCGGCGATGTCCTCGGCCATGTCCGAGGCCGCCTGGCAGGAGAGCATGGCGGCGCGTGCGGCGTTGAGCTCGGGCCAGCCGGGCCACCGGTTGAGGCCGGCGTCGATGAACGGGAGCGGGCCGACGACGGCGAACTGGCCGTTGTCGGTGCGCAGGCCGTGGACGGCTTCCGGCTCCTTGCCGTCGAGGACCTGGCCGATGGCCCAGATGGCGCCGTCGGCGTAGGCGCGGGTCGTGGTCACGTACAGGCTGTGGAGCAGGTCGGCGGTGGTGCGGTGGAGACCGGCGATGCGGTAGAGCGCCTTGGTGTGCGGGTGGAAGGACATGGTGTTGTAGACGACGCCGGGCTGGGTGACCCGGCCTTCGGCGGGGTTGAGCCGGTCGAGGCTGTACAGGTCGAGGGTGGTCCGGGCGGCGCGGGCGGCGAGTCGGGCCTCGTTGGCGGCGGCGCCGAGGGCGTGGACGCTGGCGGTCAGGCTCTTGTGCCAGGGCAGGGTCACGGGCTCTCCAGAGCGGTCGGCGGGAGCGGGCTGTCCGTCCCCCGCACCATCCGGGCCCCGCCGCTGGGTGCGGCGGTGGTCCGGGTGGCACGGCCGGTCGGGCAGGGCGGTCGGGCACGGCTAGAACGGCGCTTCGGTGGCGTAGTCGGGCGGGGTCCAGCCGAGCCAGCGGCGGGCGATCCAGCGCGGGACGGGCAGCAGGCGGCGGGTCCGGTCGGGGTTCCAGCAGCCGCAGTTGACGTACTCGGCGTTCTCGCACTCCCCGACCTCGTCGTCGTAGTCGTCGGTCCACCAGCCGGCGCCCCCGCACTGGGGGCACTTCGGGCGGGGGGTTTCGACCAGGTAGATCACGGGGTCCGGCCAGAGGTAGCAGGTCACGCGCAGGCGGGTCATGGATTCTCCGCTCAGGGGGTGGTGGGCTGCGGTTCGGGCTTGAGCTGGTCGGTGAGGGCGCGGAGGGCGTCGGCGATGGCGAGCAGGGCGAGCAGGTGGGCGTGGTCGGCGGGCGGCAGGGTGCCGTACTTGGCGTAGACCTGGGCGAGTTCGTAGTTCGTGGTGTTGAGAAGGCCGGCGGGGTCGAGGGGGTTGGTCAAGGCGGTCCGTTCAGCGGTTGCGGTTGGAGACGGTGACCTGCACGTTCACGGCGCCGTGGCCGCCCCCGCCGCCGGTGCCGCGGGTCTTGGCGAGGCAGTAGGCGCCGGCGCCGATGACGGCGAGTCCGCCGAGGCTGCTGCCGGCGGCGGCCACGGCCTGGAGGGCGTAGCCGATGCCGAGGCCGGCGGCGCCGAGGCCGATTCCTCCGGCGGCGAGGCGGGCGGGCCACGGGTCGCGCACCGTGGCGGGCTGCGCGGTCGGGGCGGGGGCCGGTAGGAGGACGGTCGGCTGTTGCGGGATGGGCGGGTGGGCGTAGAGCGGGACGGGCTGCGCGGTGGTGGGTTGGTAGAGGGCGGGCGGGTTGGTGAGCGGGGCGGTGGCGTACAGGGGTTGGCCCTCGGCGGTGTAGAGCACCGGGGCGGGCTGCGGGTACGGGGTGTGGTCCACGGTGCTTCTCCTGTCGAGGGGTGGGTGGTCAGTGGCCGGAGACGATCCGGGTGAGGGTGGTGAGGAAGGTGTTCACCGGGTCGGCGAGGCCGGTGGAGGCGAGGGTGAAGCCGCTCAGCCAGAGCACGAGGGCGGTGGGCAGGGACACGCGGCGGCCTCGGATGAGGACGACGGAGAGGATCGCGAAGACGACGGTGGTGCTGATCGAGACGATCACGGCGGGTCCTTCCAGGGGACTGTGAGCGGGTGCCAGGAGCCCGCCCCGGCCGCGGCCGGGGCGGGGTGCTTCGCCTGTCGCCTGTCCTGTCGCGTGCCTGTCCTGTCGTCTGTCCTGTCGCCTGTCGTCCGCAGGTCAGAGGGGGGATACAGGCCTCGCGACAGGTGGATGACCCCCCTTGCCGGGGGTGGAGACAGGCGACAGGACAGGCGGTGGGGTCAGGCGCCGGTGGCGTGGTCGCGGTGTACGTAGCGGGTCTTGCTGCCCTCGCCGACGCGCACCGCTTCGCCGCTCTCGGCCCAGGCCTTGAGCCATCCGGCGATGGCCTGGCGGCGGGTGCCGAACTTCGGCTGCAGCACCTTCTCCATGGCGGAGGCGCCGGTGCCCTCGGGGCCGGCGTCGCGCAGTAGCGCGAGGGCGGCGTCCTTCGCGTCCGGGGTCTCGGACGCGGTGTCCTCGCGGCCGGTGGACCAGGTGGACGGGTCGGCCCAGTCGGTGCCCTCCGGGGTGGCGGTGCCGGGTTCGGGGGCGGCGGGCAGGAGCCAGAGCGACTCCAGGTCGTCCAGCCCGGTCGGCTCGGCGGGCTTGTCCCATCCGGCGGTGGCTTTCCAGCCGCCGACCGCGGCGGCGCCCTTGCTCTGCCCGGCCGTCGGTCCGCCGGATGCCGGACTGGCCGGGGTGCCCGGTGCGGCGGGCGCTCCTGCGGTGACGGGTTCGTTCCCGGCCCAGAGGTGGCCGCAGCGCTCCATGGTCCAGCGGTTGGTGTAGTCGGTGCCGGCGGCCTCCAGGGAGGGGGCGTCGAGGGCGGGGCGGCGGTGGGCGGTGATGGCGCTGATCTCCTCGATCATGTCGGGGGTGATGCGCCACTGGCGGGCCTTGGCGGGCTGCTTGCCCTCGGTGCCGGCCAGCACCGACCCCGGCCCGGAGAAGGAGTCCTCGGCGCGCAGGGCCCGCCAGCCGAAGAGGTGGCCCAGCTCCGAGTCCTCGAACGCGCCGGTGGCGAGGCGGTTGGAGGCCATCTTGCGGACGAGCGGGTCGGGCATGACGTCCTGGGTGACGCGCAGGACGGAGACGACGGCGCGGATCGCCATGGCGCGGGCGATGCGGATGACCTCGGAGATGCCTGCGAGGACTGCGCGGGCCTCGCGGGTGGCGGCGACCTCGGCGCCCTCGTCCATGACGATGACGATCTCGGGGATGGTCGGGCCGACGGGCAGCTTGTCGTCGTTGGCGTCGCGCATCGCGTCCTGGTAGGCGGCCTTGCGGTGCTTGGCGATCCGGACCGCAGAGGCCAGCATGCGAGTGGCCTCTGCGGGGGTGGAGGCGACCCAGTCGACGCCGGGCACGGGGATGTCGGCGTCGGCCCAGCGGGAGCCGGGGCGGGCGAGCTGGGCGTCGCGCCAGGCGTTGAGCCAGGGCAGGCCGATGGAGCCGGCGTTGAGGTCGATCACCCACACCAGCACGTCGTTCGTCTGGTTGAGCCGGGCGATCAGGGTGTGGAGCCAGTTGGTCTTGCCGCTGCCGGTGGGGCCGGTGACGATCGTGGAGGACTGCCGCAGGTCCATCTCCGCCCGCGCCCCGTCCGAGAGCAGCGAGACCGGGATCGGGTTGTTCACGGTGGTCACCTCGGCCATCTCGTCGATGGGGAAGGTGAGTTCGGCGGTGATGACCTTGGTGGTGACCTGGATGAGGACGCGGCGGCGGGAGATGCCGGGCATGACCTGGAGGCCGCAGCCGTCGGGCAGGTCGAGGTCGGAGCCGAGGGCCTCGCCGCGATCCGCGATCGCGCGGCGGGTGGTGCCGCCCTCGGGCAGCTCCAGTTCCAGGGTGTAGCCGGCGCCGGAGGGCCAGTGCTCGATACCGAGGACGGTGACCTCGACGTTGCAGACGCGGCGGATGCGGTCGGTCCAGTCGGCGGCGAGCTGGCGGCGGGCGCCGATCAGCAGCAGGTGCTGGCGCTTGGCCTGCTCGACCTCCTCGTGGGCGGCGAACGCGGCGCCCAACGTTCCAGCGGCGATCCCGGCGACGGCGAGCGAGCCGAGCTCGCCCCACTGCCAGGGGCCGCCGTGGGCGAGCGCCCAGGACGACCAGCCGCCGGCGGCCATCCAGCACGTGCCGCGGAAGGCGAGCGTGGCCCCGGTGAGCTTGTGGCGCAGCCCGGCGCCGAGGGTGCCGAGGGCTCCGGCGGCGCCGGCGGCGAGGGCCCATCCGGCGGGCAGGCCGGTGGCGTGGCCGAGTGCGGTGGTCGACAGGGCGCCGAGGGTGCCGTTCATGGTGCCGGTCAGCAGGCCGTGGCCGGCCTGCCAGTTCACGCGCGGTGCGGTGTTCTTGGTGTTCTTGGTCATGGCGGCGGTCTCCAGCCGGAACGGGGCGGGGGGGGGGCGGGCGGGGGGGGGGGGCGCGCGGGCGCGGGGGGGGGGGGGGTGGGGGGGGGGGGGGGGGGGGGGGGCAGAGACAGCAAACAGAGGCGGTCA
>NZ_JBHYGR010000165.1:0-1392 GCF_042738155.1 Kitasatospora sp. NPDC059088
GGGCGGGGGCGCGGGGGGGGGGCCGGGCGCGGGGGGGGGGGGGGGGGGGGCGCGGGGCGCGGGGCGGGCCCCCCCCCCCCCCCCCCCCCCCCCCGCCGCCCAGGGCAAGGGCGGCGGCCGGGCGGACGGCGGCTCCGGAACCTCCGGCGGCGCGGGCGGCGCGGGCGGACGGGCGGCGGCGCGGCGCGGCGCCAAGCCCAAGAAGAACGTGAAGAAGATCGTCGCCTGGTCCGCGGCCGGCGTGCTGGTGCTGATCGCGGGCGCCGGCGGCGCGATCTACTACAAGCTGAACGCCAACATCAAGTCCTTCGACGCCGACGCGATAGCCACCGACCGCCCGCCCGAGGCCAAGGCCGACGCGGACGGCAACAAGCCGGTGAACGTGCTGCTGATCGGCTCCGACAGCCGCGGCGGCAACAACTCCGACCTCGGCGGCGGCGAGGACGGCGGCGCCCGCTCGGACACCACGATCCTGCTGCACGTCTACGCCGACCACAAGCACGCCGTGGGCATCTCGATCCCGCGCAACGCGATCGTGCCGATCCCCTCCTGCAAGCTCCCCAACGGCAAGTGGACCAAGGGCGGCAACGACCTGTTCAACGCCGCCTTCTCGGTCGGCGGCAGCGACGGCGGCAACCCGGCCTGCACCCAGAACACGGTGGAGAAGGTGACCGGCATCCGGGTCGACCACACCATGGTGGTCGACTTCAACGGCTTCTCCGCGATGACCAAGGCCGTCAACGGCGTGGACGTCTGCCTGCCGAAGGCGATCTACGAGGGCGACATCAACCCCAACCTGCACAAGAAGGGCAACCTCGTCCTCCCGCAGGGCAAGCAGTCCGTCCAGGGGCAGCAGGCGCTCGACTACGTCCGGCTGCGGCACGGCATCGGCGACGGCTCCGACATCGGCCGGATGAAGCGCCAGCAGGCCTTCATGAGCTCGCTCGCCACCAAGATGAAGAAGGAGGGGCTCAGCCCCACCAACCTGCTGCCGCTGGCCGACGCGGCCACCAAGTCGCTGACCGTCGACCCGGGGCTGGACTCCGCGGACAAGCTGCTCTCCTTCGGCCTGTCGTTGAAGAACATCGACATGCACGACCTCAAGTTCGTGACCGCGCCCTGGCGCTACCGCACCCAGGACGCCAACATCGACCTGGTCCAGCCGGACTCCAACAAGCTCTGGGAGACCCTCAAGGCCGACCAGACCATCGACGGCCAGAACGCCACCGGCCAGCAGCCGGACGCCGGCGCCAGCCCGAGCGCCGCCCCCCAGCCGAGGGGGGGGGGGGGCCCCCCCCGGGGGCGCGCGCCGCGCGCCCCCCCCCCCGCCCGGCCCGCGGCCGAGAGAGGCGCGCGCGCGCCGCGACGCGCAGAGATGCGACACACGAGAGC
>NZ_JBHYGR010000165.1:1402-12277 GCF_042738155.1 Kitasatospora sp. NPDC059088
GCCACGGCCCACCAGCCGGCGGCGGCCCCCAGCCGGGGCGCCGCCCCCCCGCCCCCCGCGCCGCCCACCTCCGGCGGGGGGGGCGCCCACGCCTCCAACGCCTCGGTCAAGGTCGCGGTCTACAACGGCACGGCCGTCAACGGCCTGGCCGGCAAGGCGACCGACCTGCTCAAGGGCGCCAAGTACTCGGCCAGTACGGCGGGTCAGGCGGCCAGCACCAAGTACAAGACCACCACCATCGAGTACGGCTCCAGCCAGAAGGCGAACGCCGAGAAGCTCGCCGCGCTGTTCCCGGGCGCCAGCCTGGAGCCCGGCAGCTCCCGCGGCATCTCGTTGATCGTCGGCCAGGACTTCGCCGCGGCCAACGGCATGGGGGCCGGCGCGTCCGGTGCCGCCGCCACCCCCGGCGCCCAGACGCCCGCGCAGCCGCTGCCCACCACCGTCACCAACGACGCCCGCTCGGCGGACGACGACATCTGCGCCAACACCACCTACGGCAGCGGCGGCTGATCCCACCCGCCGGACGACCGGCCGGACCGACCGCACGGCCCCCGGAGCGCGTGGCCCCGGGGGTCGTGCCATGGTGGCGGTAGCGGGGGGCCCACCGGTCGCCGGCACCGAAAGGGCGGACCCATGCCCGAGATCGCCATGCAGTTCGACATCGCCGCCTCCCGGGACGCCGTCCTGGCCGCGCTCAACACGCACGACGGGCTGACCGGCTGGTGGACCACCGGGGTGGGCCGCGAGGGCGAGGTGCTGCTGTTCGACTTCCCCGGGGTCCCCGAGCCGTTCCGGCTGCGCCGCGAGCGGGCCGACCGGGACCGGGTGCTGTGGGCCAACACCGGGGCCTTCCCGCCGCACTGGGCCGGCACCTGGATCAGCTGGGAGCTCGCCGACCGGCCCGGCGACCCGGGCCGCACCCGGCTGCTGTTCCGGCACGGCGGCTGGCAGCCGGGCAGCGAGGAGGGCGTCCCGATGGTGGCCGGCACCTGGGCCGAACTGCTGGTCCGGCTCAAGGACTACGCGCAGAGCGGCAAGGCGCAGCCGCTGTTCGTCACCGCCCTGCGCCACGACGAGGAGTGACCGCCCGGCCACCGTCCGGCCGCCACCGGGCCGCCGTCCCGCCACCGGTCGCCCACCAGGGCGCCGCCCGGTGGCGGGAACGCGGCGCCGGGCTGAGGGTGGGCGGTGTACCGCCGTCGGCCCCCCGTCCGCGCGGACGGCGGTACCGGTCGGGCCGGGCCCGCCCGCCCGACGACCCCAGCCGGCCACCACCGCCTCCGGGAGGCCCAGCGATGCCCCTAGTGACCGATCCGTACCAGCCCGGCACCCCGTGCTGGATCGACCTGATGGCGAGCGACCAGCAGGCCGCGCTCGACTTCTACCGCGACCTGTTCGGCTGGCAGGGCGAGCTCGGCCCGGCCGAGTTCGGCGGTTACGCCGTGTGCACCCTCAACGGCCGCCCGGTCGCCGGGATCATGGCGCGGTCCGCGCCCGAGGGCCAGCCGCTGCCGCCGGTCGGCTGGACCACCTACCTGGCCTCGGACGACGCCGACGCGGCCGGCGCCGCCATCACCGGGGCCGGCGGCACGGTGGTCTACCCGCCGATGGACGTCGGCACGGTCGGCCGGATGCTGGTCGCCGCCGACCCGACCGGCGCGGTGTTCGGGGTCTGGCAGGCGATGGACTTCATCGGCGCGGGCGTCGTCAACGAGCCCGGCGCGCTGGTCTGGAACGAGCTGAACACCACCGACACCGAGGCGGCCGGCCGCTTCTACCAGCCGGCCCTCGGACTGCGCCCGGCCACCATCCAGGGCATGGACGGCTACTACTCGCTGAACGTCGGCGACCGCACGGTGGGCGGCATGCAGGCGGTCCCCGGGTACCTGGAGTCCGGCACCCCCTCGCACTGGATGGCGTACTTCTCGGTGGACGACGCCGACTCCACGGTGGACGCCCTGGTCAAGGCCGGCGGTTCGGTGCTCCAGCCGCCGTTCGACATGCAGTCCGGCCGGATGGCCGTGGTCAGGGACCCGCAGGGCGCGCTGTTCGCCGTCGTCCAGTCGCCCGAGGCGCAGATGCCGGACTCGCCGTAACCGCCGCCCCCGGACGCGGTGGGCGACCGGATGCCGCCCTTCCGGCGACGCGCCGCCGGGAATGGGCGGCATCCCCCGCGTTCCCGGGGCAGACTGCACCCATGCTGGGGCTACCGGACGACATCCGCGCTTTCCTCTTCGACCTCGACGGGGTGCTCACCCGGACCGCGACCGTGCACGCCGCGGCCTGGAAGGACACCTTCGACGCCTTCCTGCGCGCCGAAGCCGCCCGCACCGGCGGGCCGTTCGTCCCCTTCGACGCCGTCACCGACTACGACACCTACGTGGACGGCCGCCCGCGCCTGGACGGCACCCGGGCCTTCCTGCGGAGCCGGGGCATCGACCTGCCCGAGGGCACCGAGGACGACCCGCCGAACACCCGCACCGTGCAGGGCGTCAGCCGGGCCAAGAACGACACCGTGCTGCGGCTGATCCGCGAGCAGGGCGTCGCCCCGTACGAGGGCTCGGTCGCCTACGTGCACCGGCTGCGCGCGCTGGGACTGCCCCGCGCGGTGGTCTCCTCCAGCGCCAACTGCCGGGACGTGCTGCGCTCGGCGGGCATCCTGGACCTCTTCGACGTGATCGTGGACGGCGTGGTCGCCAAGCAGCGGTCCCTGCCCGGCAAGCCCGCCCCGGACACCTACCTGTACGCCGCCCGCGAGCTGGGCGTCGAGCCCGCGCACGCCGCCGTCTTCGAGGACGCGCTGGCCGGGGTCGCCTCCGGCCGGGCCGGCGGCTTCGGCGCGGTGGTCGGGGTCAACCGCACCGGGCAGGCCGCCGAACTGCGCCGCGACGGCGCCACCGTGGTCGTCGACGACCTCGCCGAGCTGCTGTCGGACGACGAGGGGGCGACGTCATGAGTCCCGCCGACAACTTCGCCATCGACCCCTGGCAGATCACCGAACACGGCCTGGACCCGGCCTCGTTGGCCCGCGCCGAGTCCGTCTTCGCGCTCTCCAACGGCCACATCGGCCTGCGCGCCAACCTGGACGAGGGTGAGCCGCACGGCCTGCCCGGCACCTACCTCAACGGCGTCTTCGAACTGCGGCCGCTGCCCTACGGCGAGGGCGGCTACGGCTACCCGGAGTCCAGCCAGAGCGTCATCAACATCACCAACGGCAAGATCATCCGTCTGCTGGTGGACGACGAGCCCTTCGACCTGCGCTACGGCGAACTGGTCGGCCACACCCGCTGGTTGGACTTCCGCGAGGGACTGCTGCACCGCGAGTGCGAATGGACCTCCCCGGCCGGGCGGACCATCCGGGTGCGCTCCTCCCGGCTGGTCTCGCTCACCCAACGGGCCATCGCCGCCGTGGAGTACACCGTCGAGGCGGTGGACGGGCCGGTGCGGATCGTGCTCCAGTCCGAACTGGTCGCCAACGAGCAGCTGCCCGGCGGCCCCGAGGGGGACCCGCGGGCCGCCGCCGTGCTGGAGGCGCCGCTGCAGGCCGAGGCGCACCACGCGAGCGGCACCAAGGCCGTCCTGGTGCACCGCACCCGGTTCAGCGGCATCCGGGTCGCCGCCGGGATGGACCACGTCATCGAGGGCCCGGAGCGGCTGGACACCGTCGCCGAGGCCGAGGCCGACCACTGCCGGATCAGCGTCACCACCGTGCTCGCCCCCGGACAGCGGCTGCGGCTGGTCAAGTTCATGTCCTACGGCTGGTCCGGCACCCGCTCGCTGCCCGCCGTCCGGGACCAGGTCGAGGCCGCGCTGAACGCCGCCCGGTACACCGGCTGGGACGGCCTGGTCGCCGAACAGGCCGACTACCTCAGGGAGTTCTGGGAGACCAGCGACGTCGAGATCGAGGGCGACGTCGAACTCCAGCAGGCCGTCCGGTTCGCCGTCTTCCACGTCCTCCAGGCCGGCGCCCGCAGCGAGGAACGCGCCATCCCCGCCAAGGGGTTGACCGGCCCGGGCTACGACGGGCACAGCTTCTGGGACACCGAGACCTTCGTCCTGCCGGTGCTCACCTACTGCCTGCCCGGCGCCGTCAACCAGGCCCTGCGCTGGCGGCACACCACGCTCCCGCTGGCCCGCGAACGCGCCGCCCAACTCGGCCTGGCCGGCGCCGTGTTCCCCTGGCGGACGATCCGCGGCGAGGAGTGCTCCGGGTACTGGCCGGCCGGCACCGCGGCCTTCCACATCGGCGCCGACATCGCCGCCGCCGTGGCCCGCTACGTCCGGGCCACCGGGGACGCGGAGTTCGAGCGCGAGTACGGCCTCGAACTCCTGGTGGAGACCGCCCGGATGTGGCGCTCGCTCGGCCACCACGACAGCGCCGGCCGGTTCCGGATCGAGGGCGTCACCGGCCCCGACGAGTACAGCGCCGTCGCCGACAACAACGTCTACACCAACCTGATGGCGCAGACGAACCTGCGCGCCGCCGCCGAGGCCGCCGTCCGCCACCCGCGCGAGGCCGACGCGCTCGGCGTGGACACCGAGGAGACCGCCGCCTGGCGCGACGCCGCCGCCGCGATGTACGTCCCGTACGACGCGGACCTCGGCGTCCACCCCCAGGCCGACGGCTTCACCCACCACCAGGTCTGGGACTTCGAGGGCACCCCGCCGGAGAAGTACCCGCTGCTGCTGCACTACCCGTACTTCGACCTGTACCGCAAGCAGGTGGTCAAGCAGGCCGACCTGGTGCTCGCCATGCAGGTCCGCGGCGACGCCTTCACCGACGAGCAGAAGGCCCGCAACTTCGCCTACTACGAGCGGCTCACCGTCCGGGACTCCTCGCTCTCCGCCTGCACCCAGGCGGTGATCGCCGCCGAGGTCGGACAGCTCGACCTCGCCTACGACTACACCGCCGAGGCCGCCCTGATGGACCTCCACGACCTCGGCGGCAACACCCGCGACGGCCTGCACATGGCCTCGCTCGCCGGGGCCTGCATCGCCCTGGTGGCCGGCTTCGGCGGGCTGCGCGACCACGGGGAGACGCTGGACTTCCGGCCCCGGCTGCCCTCCGGGCTGATGCGGCTGAGCTTCTCGCTGCTGGTCCGCGGCCACCTGCTCGGCGTCCGGATCACCCACGAGGGCACCACCTACACCCTGCGCCGCGGCGAGGTGATCCACCTGCGGCACGACGGCGAGACGGTCCAGGTCAAGGCCGGCACCCCGGTCACCCTGCCCACCACCGTCCCGCCCGCCCAGGAGCGCTGCGCCCAGCCCCCGGGGCGCGAGCCGGCCCGCCGCCAGCCCCAGGCGGGCCTGGTGGCCGGCAAGCTCGGCCAGCAGGACCACCTGGCGGCGGAGTAGCCGCGCCGGTCGCTCGCCTGTTCGGGCCCGCTCCGGATGCGGGGCGGGCCCGCACCTCGGAGGGTGGGCACGTCCGGTGACAACCGGCGCCCGGCCGAGCCCGGCGCCCGGCGAAGGGGTGCGCCCGTGGCGACGGTGGCCGAACAGATGGTGGAGGTGCTCCGGCAGGCCGGGGTGGAGCGGGTCTACGGCGTCGTCGGGGACAGCCTCAACCCGGTCGTCGACGCGATCCGCCGGGCGGACGGCATCGGCTGGGTGCACGTGCGCAACGAGGAGGCCGGTGCCTTCGCGGCCGCCGCCGAGGCCGAGCTCAGCGGCCGGCTGGCGGTCTGCGCCGGCTCCTGCGGCCCCGGCAACACCCACCTGATCCAGGGCCTGTACGACGCCCAGCGCAGCGGCCTGCCGGTGCTCGCGCTGGCCTCGCACATCCCGTCCGGGCAGATCGGCACCGGCTTCTTCCAGGAGACCCACCCCGAGCGGGTGTTCACCGACTGCAGCAACTGGTGCGAGATGCTCTCCACCCCCGCCCAGCTGCCCCGGCTGCTGCGGGTCGGCATCCAGCACGCGCTGGGTTCGCACGGCGTCTCGGTGCTCGCCTTCCCCGGGGACGTCGCAGCCCTGCCCGCCGCCGGGCCGACCGGCAGCAGCCACTTCCTCACCGAGCAGGCGGTGGCCGCGCCGCCCTGGTCCCAGGTGCGGGAGCTGGCCCGGCTGCTGAACGCGGCCCGCCGGGTCACCCTGTTCTGCGGTGCCGGGGTGCGCGGTGCGCACGCCGAGGTGATGGCGGTCGCCGAGGCGCTGCACGCGCCGGTCGGGCACTCGCTGCGCGGCAAGGAGTGGATCCAGTTCGACAACCCGTACGACGTCGGGATGAGCGGACTGCTCGGCTACGGCGCCTGCCACGAGGCGCTGCACTCCGCCGACCTGGTGCTGCTGCTCGGCACCGACTTCCCGTACGACTCCTTCCTGCCGCAGGCGCACACCGTCCAGGTCGACCACGACGCGACCAGGCTGGGCCGGCGCACCGCCCTGGAGCTGGCCGTGCACGGCGACGTCGCGGCCACCCTGCGGGCCGTCCTGCCGCTGCTGGAGGCGAAGCCGGACCGCTCCTTCCTGGACGGCCTGCTGCGCAAGCACTGCAAGTCGCTGGAGGACGTGATCGGCGCCTACACCCGGGACATCGAGAAGCACCTGCCGATCCACCCGGAGTACGTCGCCTCGGTGCTGGACGACGTCGCCGCCGAGGACGCGGTGTTCACCGTGGACACCGGGATGAACAACGTCTGGGCCGCCCGCTACCTCCGGCCGAACGGCCGCCGCCGGGTGATCGGCTCCTTCCTGCACGGCTCGATGGCGAACGCCCTCCCGCACGCGATCGGCGCCCAACTCGCCTGCCCCGGGCGGCAGGTGATCGCGATGGCGGGCGACGGCGGGATCGGCATGCTGCTCGGCGAACTGCTCACGGTGGCCAAGCACCGGCTGCCGGTGAAGACGGTGGTCCTCAACAACGGCGCGCTCGGCATGATCAAGCTGGAGATGCTGGTCTCCGGCTACCCGGAGTACGAGATCGACAACGGGGACGTGGACTACGCGGGCATCGCCCGGGCGATGGGCATCCCGGCCAAGCGGGTCACCGAGCCGGCCAGGGTCCGGGAGGTGCTGGCGGAGGCGCTGGAGCGGCCCGGACCGGCCCTGGTGGACGTGGTCACCGACCCCAACGCGCTGTCCATCCCGCCGCGGATCACCGCCGCCCAGGTGAAGGGCTTCGCGCTGGCCGCCGGGCGGACGGTGCTGTCCGGCGGGGTCGGGCGGATGGTCGACCTGGCGCGCAGCAACCTGCGGAACATTCCCCGGCCGTGAGTGCCCGGCCGTGAGTGCCCGGGCGTGAGTGCCCGGGCGTGAGCCCCCTCGGAGCGGTTTGCCCCTGAGGCAAGTTTCTTGCCCCTGCGGCAGGGCGGGTGTCCACTGGACGCATGAGCAGCAGCACCACCGGTGCCACCGGCACTCCCGCCGACGACGGCCGGCTCGACGACCAGGAGGTCGCCGGCCTCGCCGCCCGCCTCCGCGAGCACCGGCTCAGCAGCCGCCTCACCCTGGAGGTCGCCGCGGGCCGGATCGGCCTCTCCCCAGCCTATCTGTCCCGGCTGGAGACCGGCCGCCGCCAGCCCTCGCTGCCCGTCCTGCTCGGCCTGGCCCGCGCCTACGGCACCTCGGTCTCCGGGCTGCTCGGCGAGGCCCTGGTCGAACCGGACCCGGTGGTCCGCGGCGGCGCCATCGAGCCCGGCCGGGCCGGCGGCTGGGGCTACCGCCGGGCCGGCGCCCCCGGCCGCGCCATGCAGGCCCTACGGGTGTTCGTCCCGCCGGGCGTCCAGGACGAGGTGGTCCGGGTCCACCCCGGCGAGGAGTGGCTGTACGTCCTGCGCGGGGAACTGCGGGTCACCCTCGGCGACCGCGTCCACCACCTCGCCCCCGGCGACTCCGCGCACTACGACTCGCTCACCCCGCACTGCATCGCCGCCGCATCCGGCACCGGCGTCGAACTGCTCTTCGTCCACACCCTGTTGCAGAGCCCCGGCGGCGAACTCTGCCTCGGCGGCGGCCCCGCCGCGAGCCACTGACCAGCCGTCAGAACACCTCGGAGGAGATCACCATGGCCGATCCCACCACCGCCGACACCGCCGCCGCCACCACCGGTGCCGTCGGTGCCCCCGACACCGCCGCCGGCCCGAAGACCGTCGACGCCGGCAAGTGGGCCAACAAGCGGGTCTACCACCGCCTGGTGATCTACACCGTGGGCTGCCACCTCTTCGCCGGGTTCATCATCCTGCTGTTCGAACTGGGCACCCGCAACAAGTAGGTGACCCCACCTGCCGGGCGTCCGTCTCCGCCCCCGTCGGAGGCGGGCGCCCGTCCGACCGCCCGGCGCGGTCAGGCGTCGCGGAGCACTCGGCAGAGGGCCTCCAGGGCCGCCGGGAAGGCGTGCTCCGGCGGGGACCCGTAGCCGATCACCAGCGCGGGCCCGGTCTCCTGCTCCGCCCCCGGCGTCGCCGGGTCGGCGCGGTGCCGGTCGAGGCCGCTGAGGGCCAGTCCGGCGGCCTCGGCGCGGGCCAGCAGCTCCGCCTCCGGCGTCGCGCCGGGCGGGAGTTGCAGGACGGCGTGCAGTCCGGCCGCGATGCCGGTGATCTCGACCTGCGGGGCGTGCTCGGCGAGCGCGGCGACCAGCCGGTCCCGGCGGCGCCGGTAGTGCAGCCGGCAGCGCCGCACGTGCCGGTCGTACGTCCCCGAGGTGATCAGCTCGGCCAGGGTCAGCTGGTCCAGCACCGGGGACATCGTGTCCGCGAGCACCTTCGACCGGGCGACCGGTTCGACCAGCGCGTCCGGCAGGGCCAGCCAGGCCAGCCGCAGGCCCGGGGCCAGGCTCTTGGCGGCGGTGCCCGCGTACACCACCCGCTCCGGGTCGAGGGCCTGCATCGCGCCGAGCGGCTGCCGGTCGTAGCGGAACTCGCCGTCGTAGTCGTCCTCGATCACGTACCGGTCCTGCTCGCGCGCCCACCGCACCGCGGCCGCCCGCCGGTCGGCGGACAGCGGCGCGCCGGTCGGGAACTGGTGGGCGGGGGTGAGCAGGGCGGCGGCGGGGCCGGCGTCCAGCCGGTCGACCAGCGCGCCCTCGCAGTCCAGCGGCAGCGGGACGGTCGCCAGCCCGGCGGCCCGCACCACGGCGTGCTGCGGCGGCAGCCCGTACGCCTCCACCGCGAGCGAACGGGCCCCGCGCTCCTTCAACGCCGCGCACAGCAGCCCCAGGCCCTGCTGGAAGCCGCTGCACACGAGCAGGTGGTCCGGGTCGGTGCGGACCCCGCGGACCCGGGCCAGGTAGTCGGTCAGCGCCTCGCGCAGTTCGATCCGGCCCAGCGGGCTGCCGTAGCCGAACGCGTCGTGCGGTGCGGTGGCGAGGGCCCGGCGGGCCGCGGCCAGCCAGGCGTTGCGGGGGAACAGCGAGAGGTCGGGCCGCCCGGACATCAGGTCGTGCCGGACGCTCGGCCGCCGCCCCCCGGCGGGCGCGGACCGCGTGCCCCGCACCGGCACGGCCCGCCGCGCGACGGTGGTGCCGGACCCCTGCCGCGAGCTGAGCCACCCCTCGGCGGCGAGCTGCCCGTACGCCTCGACCACCGTGTTGCGGGCGATCCCGAGGTCCTCCCCGAGCGCCCGCGAGGACGGCAGCCGCGTCCCGGGCGCCAGCCGCCCGTCCTGCACCGCCTCGCGCAGCGCGTCCTCCAGCGCCGCCCGCAGCCCGGCGCCGGCAGCACGCCGCCCGGTGAGGTCCAGATGCAGATCGCCGCCGAAGGCGGTCCAGGAGCCGTTCACGGGCCCCATTCTCGCCTGTCGCGGCGGGTGCCGATGTGCTCGAAGCGGTGGCCGTCCTCCCTCGGGTTCGGCAGAATCGGGTGGGGTCGTCGGGGCTGGTGGGGCCGGTCGGGCCGGTGGGACCGTCGGGGTGGGCGGTCGGTGTCCGTCATCGATCCGACGGGTGCCGAGACGAGGATGTGACAGATGGGCGAGGAGAACTCCGGAGCGGAGCTTCTGGCCGCGCGGTTCGAGGCGGAGCGGCCCCAACTGCGGTCCGTGGCCTACCGGATGCTGGGCTCGGTCGCCGAGGCGGAGGACGCCGTCCAGGAGGCGTGGTTCAGGCTGAGCCGCGGTGACACGGGCGAGCTGCGCAACCTCGGGGCCTGGCTGACCACGGTGGTCGGCCGGATCTGTCTGGACCAGCTGCGCTCCCGGGCCTCCCGGCGGGAGGACCCGCTGCCCGAGCAGGAGGGGCGGGTGCGGCTGCCGGATCCGGTGGTGAGCGGGTCGGCGGCGCTGGACCCGGTGCACGGGATCCTGGTCGCGGACTCGGTGGGCATCGCGCTGATGGTGGTGCTGGAGACGCTCTCCCCGGCGGAGCGGGTGGCCTTCGTGCTGCACGACCTGTTCGACGTGCCCTTCGACGGGATCGCCGAGGTGCTCGGCCGGACCGCCGCCTCGACCCGCCAACTGGCCAGCCGCGCCCGCCGCCGGGTGCAGGGCGCCACCCCGGCCGGAGACACCGACGACGGGCTCAAGCGCACGGTGGTGGAGGCCTTCCTGGCCGCCGCCCGGGGCGGGGACTTCGACGCCCTGCTGACGGTGCTGGACCCGGAGGTGGTGGCCCGGTCCGACGGCGGCCCGCTGGTGCCGAGCGTGCTGCGCCGGGGCGCGGCCGAGGTCGCCGCCCAGGCGATCGCCTTCGCCCGGTTCGCCGCCGACGGGCGCCTGGTGCTGGTCAACGGCTCGCCCGGCGTGGTGTCCTTCGCCGGGGGCCGCCCGCTGTCGGTCATGTCCTTCACGATCCACCGCGGCCGGATCACCGGACTGGACGTCCTCACCGACCCGGACCGGCTGGCCGCCCTGGGGCTCACCGGGTAGAACGCCCGCGGGGCGTACGGCAGTTGGGCGTTCGGCCCGCGGGTTGTCGGGGGGGCGGCGTCGGGGCGGCCG
>NZ_JBHYGR010000165.1:12287-18203 GCF_042738155.1 Kitasatospora sp. NPDC059088
CCCCGTGCGCGCTTATGTATGTCGTGCGAGTGTTGCTCCGCGGGGGCGTGGCGCCCGCGGTTGGTTGCCCGGCTGCCCCCCCCGCGGTCCGGCCTCGCGACCCCCCGCCCCCCCCCGCGGGTTGTCGTCGGTGCGCCGTCGGTGCGCCGTCGGTCAGCCCAGGCCGCCGGTGGCCCGGAGGTTCTGCCCGGTGACCCAGCGGGCGTCCGGCCCGGCCAGGAAGGCGACCACGTCGGCGATGTCCTCGGGCTGTCCGAGCCGGCGCAGCGGGGTCAGGCCCGCGACCCGGTCGAGCGCCTCGGGCGGGTTGGCGGCACGCAGCAGGTCGGTGTCGGTGGCGCCGGGGGAGACGGTGTTGACGGTGATGCCGCGCGGGCCGAGTTCGGCCGCGGCGACGGCGGTGAGCTGTTCGACGGCGCCCTTGCTGGCGGCGTACGCGGCGATGCCGGGGACGGGGCGCACGGTGTTCACGCTGGAGATGTTGACGATCCGTCCGCCGTCGCGCATCCGGCGGGCCGCGTAGCGGACCGTGGTGAACACGGCGCGGGTGTTGACGGCCAGGACGGCGTCGAAGGCCGTGTCGTCGAGGTCCGCGAGCGGGGTGGGGGTGAAGGACCGCGCGGCGTTGTTCACCAGGATGTCCAGCCCGCCGAGCCGCTCCTCGGCCGTGGCCATCAGCCGCTCGGCGGCGCCCGGTTCGGCGAGGTCGGCCGGTACGGCCCAGGCGCGTCCGCCGCCCGCCGCCACCGCGTCGACCACCGCCTCGGCGGCCGCCCGGTCGGTGGCGTAGCCGAGGACGACGTCCGCGCCCTCGCGCGCCAGCCGCTCGACGATCGCCCGTCCGATGCCCCGCGAGCCGCCCGTGACGACCGCCGCCCTGCCCTCGGCCACCCTGCGCACCTGTCCTGCCGCCGTTCCTGCCACCGTTCCACCTCTCGCGAAGTCGCCTGTCCTGCCGGTGACATGGTCGCCGAGGCGGCCGTTCGGTGCGCGGGATTTCCGGCGGGGCCGACTGTGGGCTGTCGGAGCCGCGGGAGGGGGGCTCAGACCGAGAGGTAGATCGCGCTGCCGAGGCCGGCCAGGAAGCAGTACACCGCGAACGGGGTCAGGCTGCGGGTCTCGAAGTACTTGGTGAGGAAGCGCACCGAGATGTAGCCGGCCACGAAGGCGGCGACGCTGCCGGCCGCGACCGGGCCGAGCACGGAGGAGTTCTCCGGCTTGAACAGCTCGGGCACCTTCAGCACCGAGGCGGCCAGGATGACCGGGGTGGCGAGCAGGAAGGAGAACCGGGCGGCGTCCTCGTGGTGCAGCCCGCGCAGGATGCCGGCGCTCATGGTGACGCCGGAGCGGCTGATGCCGGGGAACAGCGCGAGGATCTGGGCGGCGCCGATCCAGGCGCCCTGGCCGTAGCCGAGCCTGGTCAGCCGGACGTCGGAAGCGGTCGCCGGGTCGAGGCCGGGCTCGTCGACGGGGGCGGCGTACCCGGCCCGGCGGCGGCCGCTGCCGCCGCGCTTGAGCCGTTCGGCGCCGAGCAGCACCAGGCCGTTGAGGGCGAGGAATACCGCGGCGGGCAGCGGCTTGCCGAGGGCGTGCCGCAGGGCCTTCTCCAGCACGAGTCCGGCCACGCCGACCGGGATGGTGGAGATGATGAGCAGCCAGGTGAGCTTCTCGTCCCGGGTCTGCACCCGGCGGTGCCGGATCGAGCTGACCAGGCCGCTGACCACCCGGACCCAGTCCCGCCGGAAGAACACCACCAGGGCGAGCGCGGTGGCCAGGTGCAGGGCGACCAGCGCGGCGAGGTAGGGGGAGCCGTCGGCGGTCATGTCGAGGTCCTGCTGGATCTTCCCGCCGAGCACGGCCGGAAGCAGGATGCTGTGGCCCAGGCTGGAGACCGGGAAGAGTTCCGTCACACCCTGCAGCAGGCCGACGCCTATCGCTTCCGGGTAGGTCAGGGTGGACATCGCGCACCTTCGCTCGGGGGTCTGCGGCCGCCCGATCCCGGTGGCCACCGCGAAGCTACTACGGGCATGTAGACGCCTGGCAGGCCCGCTCCCAGAAGTTCATCGAGCGTATGTCCGGGCGTCACCGGGCCCGGACTCAGCCGAACAGCGCGCCGGCCAGGGCGCCCAGCAGACTGCCGAACGGCACGCTCCGGTGCACGGCGGCGCCGAGCAGCAGACCGGCGGTCGCGGCGAGCGGGACGCCCAGCAGCGGCAGGGCGACGGCCAGCAGGGCGGACCGGCGGGGCGTGCGGGGCGGGCGGTCCATCGGGCGCCTCCTACGGGGGCGAGGGGTCGACGGAGCCCTACGATGCAGCCTCCCGCAGCGTCAGCTTCAAGTCCTTTTCCGGGACCCGGTTCGGACGTACGTCCGTCTCGGACGTCCGGATCGCTCGCGGGCGGCCGGCCGGGACGTACGTCCGTCTCGGACGTCCGTGTCGGTCGGACGTACGACCTGGACGCACGTCCGTCCCGGTCAGGCCTCCACCCGCCGCCACCCCGACCCGTCGGCGGGCACCGGGGCGGTCGCGAAGTCGTAGCGCAGCAGGTCCGGCCCGAGTGCCAGCAGGGAGATCGAGGAGGAGCCCCAGATCCGCCCGTCGCCGAAGTCCCGGCGCTGGATCAGCGCGGCGTCCTCGTCCGGCGCCAGCCCGTCGCCGGTGACGACCGGCAGCCAGCCGCCCCAGGCCCGCTCGGTCGGGCCGTCGGCGGTGGGGCTCGGCCGGGGCTCGGCGCGGAACCGGGCCCGGAAGTGGTCCGCGCGGGCGGCCATCAGCGAGCGGATCCGCTCGGAGGCGGTGCGGTTGGCCGCCATCCCCTCCAGCCCGTCGTTGAGCACCACGCTGAGCCCGGTGGGCAGTTCGTGCTCGGTGAGCCGGCCGCCGCCCCAACTGGCGACCCGGGCGCCGTCGGGGCGGACCTGGACGAGGTGGAAGGGGTCGTACGGCGTCAGGTCGAGGTGGCCGATCCCGCCCTCGCGGACGGCGGTGAGCGGGAGTTCGCCGCGGCTGAGCCTGCTGTCGGCGGGGGCGAGCGGGCCGAAGCCGTTCAGCAGGCAGGCGGCGGTGCGCCGGGTGGGGTCGACGGCCAGCCAGGTGCCGCCGGCCGCGAGGTCCAGTCCGCCGAGCAGTTCGGGCCGCTGCGGCCAGTGGTGGTCCGGCGGCAGCCAGGCGCGGCCGAGGTACTCGTCCCGGACGGAGAGCAGCAGCACCGGTACCGCTGCCTCCGGTTCGATGCTGATGAACGCCGTGCACACGGTCCCGTCCCCCTGGTCCGATCCGCTGGTCCGATCTGCCGGTCCGATCCGCCGGTCCCGCCCCCTGGTCCGATCCGCTCGGAAGGTGCGAGGATCCGGAGGTCCGAGGATCCGAAGATCCACCAGCGATCCTCGCACGCCCGTTCGTGCGCCGGAAGTGGCCCAAGGATCCGAGCGGCGAATGCACCAGTGGGACGGGCCAGTCGGCTCCTAGGCTGGCGACCGTGACGACGAACGAGACCGAGACCCACCAGACCGACGCCGTGCCCGCCCCCGAGCTGCGCCTGCAGCTGGGGCGGCTCGCCCCCGAGTTCTACCAGGCCATGATCGCCGTGGACCGGGCCTCCCGGCAGGGCCTGGACCCGGTCCTCGCCGAGCTGGTCAAGGTGCACGCCTCGATGATCAACGGCTGCGCCTTCTGCATCGACATGCACGCCACCGACGCCCGCAAGAACGGCGAGCAGGACCACCGCCTGGTCTCCCTCCCCGCCTGGCGCGAGACCCCGTGGTTCACCGCCCGTGAGCGGGCCGCCCTCGCCCTCACCGAGTCGGTCACCCTGCTCACCCAGGGGCACGTGCCGGACGCCGTGTACGCCGAGGCCGCCGCGCACTTCGAGCAGGCCGAACTGGCCCAGCTGATCGCGCTGATCGCCACCATCAACGCCTGGAACCGGATCGGCGTGTCCACCCGCATGAGCCCGGCCGCGAAGTGAGCGGGGCCGCGATGACCACCCAGCAGGAGAAGGCCCGGCTGCTCCGGGAGCTGCACCGCCCGGGCGAGCCGCTGGTGCTGGCCAACGTGTGGGACGCGGCGAGCGCCCGGCTGGTGGCCGGCGCCGGGGCGCGGGCGCTGGCGACGGCCAGCGCCAGCGTGTCCTGGTCGCTCGGCAGCCCGGACGGCGGCGGCGCCGACCGCGACCAGGTGCTGGCCCGTACCGCCGAGGTGGTCCGCTCGGTCGACCTGCCGGTCACCGCGGACCTGGAGAGCGGCTACGCGGACACCGCGGCCGGGGTCGGCGCGACCGTCACCGCGCTGCTCGCCACCGGCGCGGTCGGGGTGAACCTGGAGGACGCGGACCACACCCCGGAGCAGGCCGCGGAGCGGGTCGCGGCGGCCCGGGCGGCGGCCGACGCGGCCGGCGTCCCGCTGTTCCTGAACGCCCGGACCGACGTGTTCCTGCACGGCCTGGGCGAGCCGGAGGGCCGGCTGGACGAGGCGGTCCGCCGGCTGCGGGCGTACGTCGAGGCGGGCGCGGACGGCGTGTTCGTCCCCGGCGTCGCCGACCCGGAGACCATCGCCGCCCTGGTCGCGGCCGTCCCGGCCCCGCTGAACGTGCTGGCGGCGCCGGGCGCACCCACGGTCGCCGAGCTGGCGAAGCTGGGCGTGGCCCGGATCAGCCTGGGCCCGGGCCTGGCCAAGGTGGCCTACGCGGCGGTCCGCCGGGCGGCCGAAGAGGTGTACGGGAGTGGTACGTACGCCGCCCTGGACGGCGGGCTGACCTACCCGGAGCTCAACGGCCTGTTCACGGGCTGAGCCCCGGGGGCGGGCAGCGGGCAGGAGCGGGCAGCAGACAGGAGCGGGCGGCGGACCGGACGGGGGTCGGTCGGCCGCCCGCTCCACCGCACGTCCGGGCGGCCCGGTGCGGCGGGCGGCCCGGTGCGGTGGGCGGCCCGTGGCGGCGGGTGGGTCAGCCGATCTGCCCGCTGAGCCCCGGGTGGGACATCTGGTTGGTGCCGATGGCCTCCACCTCGTCGGCCGTGTGCCCGACCACCGGGAGCTTGCCCGCGGTCTGCAGGGCGAGGTCGGCGGGGGAGAGGGTGAGGCCGTCGGTGAGGCCGCCGGTGGCGTCCGGCGAGCTGGCGACCTGGCTGGTGGCGGAGGCCGCCGGGGCGGCGAGGGCGAGGCCCGCCATGGTGAGGGCGGCGAGGGTGGCGAGTTTCTTCATGCCCTGCCGAACGACCGGGCCGCCCTCAGGTAACCGGGTGGCGGCAACCGTCACCCCTGTCGCCCGTTCCGGCGGCCCGCATCACGCGCCCGTCCCCCGGACCGTCACCCGCAGCGTCCGCACGCTGTTGCTCACGAACGAGCCGATCGGCTCCGGCCGTTCGCCCTCCGCCAGGGCCAGCGCCGGGAACCGGGCGAACAGGTGCCGCAGCGCCGTCTCCGCCTCCAGCCGGGCCAGCCCCGAGCCGAGGCAGAAGTGCGGGCCGTGTCCGAGCGACAGGTGCCGGGCGGGCTGCCGGGTGAGGTCGAAGCGGTCGGCGTCCGGGTAGTGCCCGGCGTCGCGCCCGGCCGCGGCGTACGAGGCGAGCAGGGCCTCGCCGCGGCGGATCACCACGTCGCCGACCTCGATGTCCTCGCTCGCGTAGCGCAGCGGGAACTGGCCGACCGGCGAGTCGTGGCGCAGCGTCTCCTCCACCACCGCGGACCACGGCTGCGCGCCGTCCAGCACCAGTCGCAGCTGGTCGGGGTGGGCGAGCAGGGCCCGGACGGCGTTGGTGATCAGGTTGAGCGTGGTCTCGTGCCCGGCCACCAGCATCAGCAGCAGGGTGCCGACGAGTTCGGCCTCGCTGAGCCCGTCCCCGGCCTCGCGGACGGCTATCAGGTCGGTGGTGAGGTCGTCCCCGGGTTCGGCCCGCTTGGCGGCGACCACCGAGGCC
>NZ_JBHYGR010000166.1:0-18122 GCF_042738155.1 Kitasatospora sp. NPDC059088
CGGCCCCATTCCTCGTTCGTCAGATCACCCCGCCCCATGCCGGGCACAACGAGCCCGGCATGGAGAAGTCACATGATCCGCCGGACAGAACCTAGCCGCGCGGCCGCGCCCGCCCGCCGTCACCGGCGGGCGGGCGTTCATCGCTTGTCTACCGCCGTGCGCCATGATCCTCGTCGACACGGCGCCCCCGGGGGAACACGGGGCGCGGAGCACGGAGAAGGGGCACACGGGGACATGCAGAAGACGAAGAAGACGCTGAGGCACATGGCCATGACCGCCACCGTCGGTGTGCTGGCGCTGGCCGGGACGGTGGTGTCGGCGGGGGCCGCGCACGCCGACCCCATGGTGGGCATGGACGAGCCCGGGGTGCTCTACCAGGGCAACCGCCTCTCCAGCGACGACACCAGCCTGATCATGCAGGGCGACGGCAACCTGGTCCTCTACAAGAACACCAACACGGCCTACCCCACCGTGGCGTGGGTCGCCCCCGGCACCCTCGGCTGCGGCCTCAAGGCGATCATGCAGGACGACGGCAACTTCGTCGTCTACGGCGCCAACGCCAAGGTCTGCTGGGCCAGCGGCACCTTCAAGCCCAACCCCGCCGGCAAGGCCACCCTGGTGGTCGCCAACAAGGGCGGCCTCGCGATCTCCTTCACCAACCCGCCCGGCCACAGCCTCGACTGGGCGACCCTGCGCAGCTCCGACCTGTACTGAGAGCGCCGGGGCGGGCCCACCCCCGCCCCGCGAACCACCTTCGACACGGCGCCCCCGGGGGAACACGGGGCGCGGAGCAACTGGAAGAGACACACGGGGACATGAAGACGACGAAGACCCTCCGGCACCTGGCGATGGCCGGCGCGACCACCGCCCTCGCCCTGGCCGGGACGATGACCGCCACCGGCACCGCCCAGGCGGCGCTCGAAACGGGCAACGGCTACACCGCGATCTACGACGACGAGCCGCTCTACCCGGGCTGGCACGTCGACTCGATGACCGCCCGAGTGATCATGCAGCCCGACGGCAACTTCGTCGTCTACCAGAAGGACGGCAGCGGGCAGTTCAGCAAGGTCGCCTTCGCGAGCGGCACCGTCGGCTGCGGCTACAAGGCCGTCATGCAGTCCGACGGCAACCTCGTGGTCTACGCCGCCAACGGCGGCGTCTGCTGGTCCCTCGGCACGGCCGGCCACCCGCACGCCAAGCTGATGGTCTTCGACGCCGGCCGCTCCGGCGTCCACTGGAACGGCGGCATCATCCCCCGCAGCAGCAACGGCGCCGACTCCAACACCGTCGCCCTCTCCTCCGACCTGTACTGAGACCGCGGGGCGGGCTCACCCCCGCCCCGCGAACCACCGCACCAGGTCGGCCACCGACCACTGCGGGCGGGCCGCCAACCGGGTCGCCGCCGTCCGCAGCAGGACCGGCAGGTACCCGCAGGCCGCGGCCAGCCCCGCCACCGCGTCCGGCTCGCGGCGGATCCGCTCCGCGCCCACGATCCGGGCCAGCAGCTCGTAGGCGTCGTGCGGCTCCAGCGGTCCCACCGCGAGCCGCACGGCGCAGCCGGGCAGCGCCCCGGGCTCGGCGCCCGCCACCACCACGGCGCAGCCCGGCACCTCCGGGAGCAGCGGCCCGGGGTCGGCCACCCCGTCCAGCACCACCAGCACCCGCCGTCCGGCGAGCAGTTCGTGGTACCGGACCCGCAGCTGCGCGACCTGCGCGCCGTCGCCGGGCCGCTCCCCCAGGGCGCGCAGGAAGCCGGCCAGCACCGCACCGGCCTCCCCGCCGGCCGCGTACAACTGCCCGTCCGGGAAGGCGTCCTGCACCGTGTGCGCGACGTGCACCGCCAGCGCCGAGGCCCCGCTGCCGGACGGCCCCGACAGCCCCACCACCGGCGAGGCGCCGGCCGCGAGCGCGCGCAGCGCCCGCTCCGCCTCCCCCACCAGCCCCGCCCGGCCGACCAGGTCGGGAATGTCCGGCGGCAGCTGGCACGGCCGGGGCAGTGCCCGCACCGCGGCCACCGCCACCACCGGCTCCCCGCCCCGGACCCGCTCGGCCAGCTCCGCCACCGCGGCCCCCGGTTCGAGGCCCAGCTCCCGGTCCAGCCGCTCCCGCAGCTCCTCGTACGCCGCCAGCGCCCGCTCGGAACGGCCGCAGCGGTGCAGCGCCAGCAGGTGCAGCCGGTGCACCTCCTCGTCCAGCGGGTACGCCCGCGCGAGTTCGCCCAGCGGCTCCAGCGCCGCCGGTGCCTCCTCGTGCCCGCCGAGCGCGAGGTCCAGGTCGTAGCGCACCTTGAGCGCCGCCAGCCGCCCGGCCGCGAGCCGCTCCCGGGCCCGCTCGGCGAGCGGACCGGGTACGCCCTCCAGCGCCCGCGGCCCCTCCCAGGCGTCGAGCGCCCCGACCAGCAACTCCCGGGCCCGCAGCGGCTCCCGGTGACGCAGCGCGACGGCCTCGGCCACCGCGGCCTCGTACCGGAACAGGTCCACCGAGGCGCGCGGCACCGACAACCGGTACCCGCCGGCCGCCGCGACCAGCAGCCCGGGCGCGTCCAGGGCCCGCCGCAACCGGTGCGCGTGGGTGCCGATCTGGCCCACCGGGTCCTTCGGCCAGTGCGCGTCGTCCTCGCCCCACACGCCCTCGACCAGCCGGTCCGTCGCCACCAACTCCCCCGGGGCGAGCAGCAGCGCCGCCAGCACCGCACGCTGCTGCGGCCTGCCGAGGTCGGCCTCACGGCCCTCGCACCGGGCGCGCAACGGCCCCAGTACGCGGAAATCGAGCTCCACTCCCCACCCTCTCGGAATTCCGACGTCCAGGGCACAATCTGTGAACAGAGCATAGAAGCCGGGACATGGGGGCGCCGCCGTCCGGACGGAAGTGGCGAGAACCCGGCACGCGACGACTCACGAAACGGGACGACATGGTGGAGATCGGGGGGACCGGACTGCGCTTCGCGCTGCTCGGCCCGCTACGGGCCTGGTACGGGACGGAAGAGGTGGAGCTCGGCCGCCCGCAGCAGCGCGCCTTGCTCGCCGTGCTGATCGGCGCCGCCGGGCGGACGGTCGCGACCTCGGTGCTGGTCGAGGGCGTGTGGGGCGGCACCCCACCGTCCGACCCGCGCAAGGCCGTCCAGCTGGCCGTCTCCCGGCTGCGCGCCGCGTTCAGGCCGCACACCGCCGGCGACCCGGACCAGCTGCCGCTGCACCGCGTCGGCGACGGCTACGCCCTGCGCACCGCCCCCACCGACACCCAGCAGTGGCAGGCCCTGCTCGCCGAGGCCGAGCACCTGCGCCGGGCGGACGCGCCCGGGCAGGACGTCCGGGAAGTGCTGCGCCGCGCCCAGCGGCTGTGGGCCGGCGAAGCCCTCGCCGGGCTCCCCGGACCGCACGCCGAAGCGCTCCGGGCCCACCTCGCCGAACAGCGCATCTCGGCCAAGGAGACCCAGCTCGAACTGGACGCCGACCTCGGCGACCGCACCGACCTCACCGCCGAGGCCACCGCGCTCGCCCTCGAACACCCCGGCCGGCCCCGGCTCACCGCCGTCCTGATGCGCGCCCTCTACCAGGCCGGGCGCAAGGCCGAGGCGCTCGCCGTCTACGAGGACGCCCGCCCCGCCCTGCCCCCGCACGACCGGGCCGCCGCCGAACTCCAGCTGCGCATCCTGCGCGAGGACACCACCCTGCTGCCCGCCCGGGCCGCCGGCGCCGACCCCGAACCCGCCGCCGAGCCCTGGCAGGCGCCCGACCAGCTGCCCTCCGGACTGCCCGACTTCACCGGCCGCACCGAGGAACTGGACGCCCTCACCGACCGGCTGGCCGGGGCCGGCGGACGGGCCGTCGTGGTCTCCGCCCTGGACGGCATGGGCGGCGTCGGCAAGACCACCCTCGCCGTGCACACCGCCCGGCAGGTCCGCGCCCGCTTCCCCGACGGCCAGCTCTTCGCCGACCTGCGCGGCGCCGACCGCACCCCGCCCGACCCGGGCACCGTGCTGGCCGGCTTCCTGCGCGCCCTCGGCGTCGCCCCCGGCGGGATCCCCGACGACACCGGCGAACGCAGCGCCCTCTACCGCTCGGCCCTCGCCGGGCGGCGCGTCCTCGTCGTCCTCGACAACGCCGCCACCCTCGACCACGTCGAACCGCTGCTGCCCGGCGCGGCCGGCTGCGCCGTCCTGATCACCAGCCGACGGCGGCTCACCGGCCTCTCCGGCGCCCACCACCTGCGCCTGGACACCCTGCCGCCCGCCGAGGCGCTGGAACTGCTCACCCGGATCGTCGGCGCCGACCGCGTCGCCGCCGAACCGGCGGCCGCCGAGGACGTCGTCCGGGCCTGCGGCCTGCTGCCGCTCGCCGTCCGGATCGCGGCCTCCCGGATCGCCACCGACCCCGCGCTCACCCTGGCCGGCCTCGCCGAAGGACTGCGCCAGGAGCACCGGCTGGCCGAACTCAGCGACGGCGAGCGGACCGTCGAGGCCACCTTCGCCCTCTCCTACCACCGCCTCGACCCGGAACTCGCCCGCGCCTTCCGGCTGCTCTCCCTGCCCGACGCCCCCGACCTCCCGCTGTCCTGCGCCGCCGCACTGCTCGGCCGCACCGAGGACGAGGCCGACCGGCTGCTGGAGACCCTCGTCGACCTCAACCTGCTCCACTCCCCCCGCTTCGGCCGCTACGGCTTCCACGACCTCGTCCGCGACTACGCCCGCGGCCGGCTCGCCGCCGAGGAACCGACCGCCGAGCACACCGCCGCCGCCGACCGGCTCACCGACTTCTGCCTCGCCGCCGCCCGCAACGCCGACCGGGCCGCCCGCAAGGCCGAGGACGCCGAACTCAGCCTGCTCCGCGCCCCCGTGGCCTCCCCCGGCGTGCCCATCGCCGACGGCCAGGAGGCCGTGCGCTGGATGCGCGAGCAGGCGGAGGTGCACGCCGCCGCCATCGCGCTCAGCTGCGCCGACCCCTCCCGGCCGCTCGACCGCGCCGCCGAACTCGCCGACCGGATGGGCGCCGTGCTCGCCGAACGCACCCAGACCGGCATCATCGTCGACCTCGCCGGACGCCTCGCCGACGAGGCCGGGGCCCGCGGTGAACACGGCCCGCTCGCCCTCGCCCGCTACCTGCGCGGCGCCATGCTCTGGCACCTCAACCACTACGCCGAATCGGCGGCGGAGCTGCACCGCGCCGTCGACCTCTGCACCACGCCCGAGACCGAACGGGTCCTCGCCAAGGCCCTGGTCAACCTCGGCGGCAACGCCCGCGTCCACGGCCGCCACGCCGAGGCCGCCGAACACGCCGGCCGCGCCGCCGAACTCTTCCACCGCCTCGGCGCCGAACGCGCCGAAGGCAGCGCCCTCGGCGAGTTCGCCTTCAACGCCGCCCAGACCGGACGCCTCGCCGAGGCCCGGGAGGCCGCCGAACGCGGCGCCCGGCTGATGACCGCCGCCGGACCGGTCTCCGCCGCCACCGGCCGCTACTACCTGGCCCGGGTGCTGCGGCTGTGCGGGGACGGCCCGGGCGCCCTCACCCACGCGCTCGGCGCCCGGGACGAGTTCGCCGCCCTCCAGGTCACCGTGTTCGAGGCCGCCGCCGGGGAGCTCGCCGCCCGGATCCACGGCGAGGCCCAGCGCTGGCTGCTCGCCGCCGACGTCGCCGAGGCCGCCCTGCCGCAGGCCCGCCGCACCAGCCCCGCCCTGGAGGCCGGACTGCTGCGCACCCTCGGCACCGCCCTCACCGGCCTCGGCCGCCCGCGCCAGGCCCGGGCCTGCCTCACCGACGCCCTGGACGGCTACCGGCGGCTCGGCCTCGACGAGGACGCGGCCCAGGTCAGCGCCGTCCTGGCCGAGTTGGGGTGACCGGCCCCGGGTGATCGCCCGCTACGCGCGTTGACCGCCTGTCTACCGCGGTCCGGGACCGTACTCCTCATCCGGCCCCGGACCGCGGCACCCGCCGCCCCGGGGCGACACCCCGAGGAGAGGCGCGACCCATGACCACGCTCGTGCACGGCGGCCGGGTCCTGACCCCCGCGGCAGCCGACCCGACCGGACCGGGCGTCGACTTCCGCACCGAGCTGCTGACCTCCGTCAACTTCCGGCGGGTCCACGCCGGCGCCCGGCCGCTCACCCCGGACGGACGGCTGGACGCCGCCGCCCAGCGCCACGCCGCCGACCTCGCCGCGCACGACCTCCTCCAGCAGGACGGCACCGACGGCAGCACGCCCTGGCACCGGATCCGGGCGGCCGGCTTCGCGTTCCGCTTCGCCGCCGAGCTCATCGCCCCGGCCGACAGCGTGCCCCGGGCCGTCCAGCTGTGGATGAACAGCCCCCGGCACCGCGACGCCGTGCTCGACCCGCGCTTCGACCACCTCGGCACCGGCTTCGCCCCCGGCCGCTCCGGCGCCCCGGGCCGCTACGTGCTGACCCTCGGCCAGTCTGACGGCCGACCGCACACCGCAGTGACGCAGTAACACCCACCGCACCCCACCCGAAGGAGAACCGCCATGACCACCCCCACCCGCCGCCTGCTCGCCGGCCTCGGCGCCGCCGCGGCCCTGGCCACCACCGTCCTGGTCGCCGCCCCCGCCGCCCAGGCGGCCACGCCCGGGCCCTGCGACCTCGGGCCGTCCGTCAGCGCCACCGTCAACGTCTTCAACGGCTCCGCCGGCGCCCTCGACCTGCCGTCCGACAACGAGACCAACGGGACGCGGGTCGGCACCTACACCGCCAACCAGTCCCCCGCCCAGACCTGGACGTTCTGGGACTACTGCGACGGCACCACCGCCATCTCGCACGGCGGCAGCGGCAAGGTGCTCGACCTCGACTCGCACGGCACCGGCGCCGTCCAGCTCTGGGACACCCCCGGCGGCTGGGACGGCCTCAACCAGCAGAACGGCCCCGGGACGGGCGCCAACCAGAAGTGGCGGCTGACCGACGAGGACCGCGGCTGGTACCTGATCCGCAACGTCGCCACCGGGCAGTGCCTCAAGGGCAACGGCATCGCCCAGTACACCTCGGTGACCTCCTGCAACGCCGCCGACCCGGCCCAGCGCTGGCACAAGTAGGCACCCCACGGGGCCCGTTCCGCCGGCCGGAGGCGGCCGGCGGAACGGGCCTATCCTCGGTCACGTGCCCCTCATCAGCCTGCACGACCGCACCGCCCTCGCCGAACGGTTCCGCACCGACCCCGCGCTGCACCTGTTCGAACTCGGCGACCTCGACGACACCCTCTGGCCCAACACCGCCTGGTACACCGCCGATCCCGACCACGGGCCGGTCGCCCTGCTCTACAGCGGCGGCGACACCCCGGTGCTGCTCGCCTTCGCCCGGCCCGCCGCCGTCCCCGCCCTGGAGGACCTGCTCGGCGCGCTGCGCCCCTTCCTGCCGCGCCGCTTCACGGCCGGGCTCCCGGACGGCGCCGAGCGGGCCCTCGCCCCCGACTACACCACCGAGCGGCGCACCCCGCTGCTGCGGATGATCCTCCCGGACCACGGGCTGCTCCCCGCCGAACCCGGCCACCGCGCCCGGCCGTTGACCCCGTCCGACCAGGGCGACCTGCGCGCCCTGCTGGCCGAGGGCTACCCCGAGTCCTGGTTCGACCCGCGGCTGCTCGCCGGCGGCGGCTACGTCGGCGTCCGCGAGCGGGGGCGGCTGCTGGCCGCCGCCGGGGTGCACGTGCACTCCCCCGCCCACCGGGTCGCCGTGCTCGGCAACGTCGTCACCCACCCCGACGCGCGCGGCCGCGGCCTCGCCCGCGCCTGCGTCACCGCACTGACCCGCCGGCTCGCCCCGACCACCGACCACCTGGGCCTCAACGTCCGCACCGACAACGCCCCGGCGATCCACCTCTACCGGCAGCTCGGCTTCACCACCGTCACCACCTACAACGAACTGGTGCTGACGGCGCGTTGAGGGCCGCCGGCCGGCGGGCCTGGCCGATCATCGTCACGGCATCCGTACGCATGGCGAACAGAATCGCACGGCACCGGATCGACCGAGGTGGCAGGCGGTTCGGGTACCACTGATCACGACTCGGCATCCCTTGTCACGAACCCGCGTGGGACTCGTCACGGCGGCGTCAAGACGGCGGCGAGGAATGGCGTTCGGCTTCCCCACTGCGCTATGAACGTCCCTCAGGAGAACCGCCGACACGGCGGTCCGCACGCACGGGGGACCTCACATGAAGACCATCCGCAACAGTCGCACCATGGCCCTGGCCGGCCTGGCCGTGGTCGGCGCGCTCACCATGACCGCCTGCAACGACGACGCCGCGTCGTCCGACAGCGCCACCACCCCGCCGGCCACCCAGGCCCCGGCCACGCCGTCCGCCGCGCCGACCACCCCGGCGGCCTCCGCCTCGGCGGCCGCGCCGACCGGCGGCACCGGCGGTGCGGCCACCGGCGGGACCACCGGCGGCGCCCCGGCCCAGGCCGGTGCGACGGCGGCGCCCGGCACCACGGTGAAGCTCGGCGACGCGGCGACCATCCCGTTCAGCTCGGGCAGCACCAAGGGCACCGTCGCGCTCGCGGTCACCTCGATCGACAAGGGCGACCCGGCCGACCTCACCTCGCTCAAGCTCGGCGACAAGGCCGCGGGCATGGTGCCGTACTACATCCGCTTCAAGGTCACCAACACCGGCAGCACCGACCTGTCCTTCTCCAGCCTGACCCAGGTGAAGGGCACCCTGCCGGACGGCTCGGAGGCCGCCGAGGTGATGCTGATCGGCAGCTTCGACAAGTGCCCGCACCCGTCCTTCCCGAAGGGCTTCACCAACGGGCAGTCGATCACCTCCTGCGTGCTGGCGCTGGCCCCGACGGCCACCAAGGTGTCGGGCGCCGAGTACTGGGGCGAGCCGTACACCCTGGGCAAGGGCGTCAACTGGAAGTGACCCGTCGACGGTGACCGGCGGCGACCGCCGGTGCACCTTCGACGACCCGGTGGGCGGGGCGGCTCCGGGCCGCCCCGCCCACCGGCACGCCCACCGGCACGCCCGCCGGTCGGCCGTGGCCGGCCCGCGCTCAGCCCGCGGCCGGCCCGCCGTGGATCCGCAGGAAGGCGTCCACCCCGGACTCCGCCGTCCGCCGGACCTCCTCCTCGGCCACCGGCAGGGCGCCCCAGAAGGAGCGCTCGGCCACGCCGTGGAAGGTCAGCAGCGTGAACCGCTCGGCCGCGAGCCCCGGGTCCGGGACCGCCAGCAGCCCGCGCCCGCCGAGCTCCGCCAGGCACTGCGCGAGGGCGCGCTGGGCCGCCGCCGGGCCGGTCTCCAGCCAGGCCTCCAGGACGTCCGCCGGGATGTTGGCCACCTCGGCCCGGATCGCCCGGCCGAGCGCCCCGAGCTCACCCGCGGCCGGCGCCGCGTTCGCCCGTTCCACCGCGAAGGCGGTGAGGGCGCGCCGCACGTCCACCGCCCCGTCCAGGTGCTCCGCCAGCAACTCCCGCATCCGCTCGGCCAGTTCCGCCGAGTTCTGCAGTGCCACCGACAGGAAGAGGGTCTCCTTGTCGGCGAAGTGGTTGTAGACCGTGCGCTTGGACACCCCGGCCTCGGCCGCGATCGCGTCCATGCTGGCCCGGACGTACCCCTCCCGCCCGAACACCGTGGTCGCGGCCCCGGTGATCGCCCTGCGCTTCTCCGGCCGTCCCGCTGCGCCCGTGGTCGCCACGACCTTCTCCTTCTCCGTCGGCGCCCCGCCGACCGTCTCAGAAACTGCCCGGTGTAGTGTCTGCTGGCCCGTTCACGAGCGGACTTGCCACCGAACAGGCGTGCTCTATGCTGCGTACGATCTCTACACCTCTGTAGAGCAAATCCGAAAACGGGCCTGCCCCCGAGCAGCAGCGGGAAACCGAGAACGGGAACCGGCCGGCCGAACACCAGCGTCCCGTACTGGCAGCGCCGCAACCGCTCTACCACGGCAGACCCGGCGCAGCGCCGACGTGGCGCGCGAAGCACGGGAACACCCGGGGGTGAGTGAGTGGCGGGGCAGCGAGGACGTTCGTCCGACCAGGGTTCGCGACGGCGGACGACGAGCCGGCCCGCGGGCCCCACGCGTCCCTTCTCCGGCGGGCCCGCACTGCCCGCGGTGGCGGCCCTCGGGCTGCCGCTGGTCGGCGCGGTGGCCGACGAGTTCTCCGGGCCGGGCATGGGCCTGGCCTTCGCGGTGTGCGCGGTGCTCGGCACCGGCGTCGCGGCCGGGCTCAGCACCCGCCGCGGCTGGTGGTGGGTGGTCGCCGCCTCCCCGCTGGTGGTGCTCGGCGTGACGGCCGCGGCCGAACTGGCGGCGAACGGCGACACGTACCGGGGCAAGGCCCTGGCCACCGGCGCCGCGAAGTGGGTGGTGCACGGTTTCCCGGTGATGGCGCAGGCCGCCGTGGCGGCCCTGCTGGTGATCGTGGCCCGGGTGGTCCTGGACCGGAGGAGGCAGCATGGCTGACGAGCGTGAGCACGAGCGGGCACGGGAACGGCCGGGGGGCGGCCGGGCCGCCGACCGCAGGGCCGCGGCGGCCCCGGCGGCGGGGCGCCGCAACTCCCCGCTGCTGATCGCCGGCCGGGTGGTCGCCACCACGGTGGGCTTCGCGGTGTTCGCGGCCAGCGGCGTGGTCTGGTACGAGTACACGTCGCTGACCGACGGGATGACCACGTCCAACGCGATCGCGGAGACCAAGAAGGACGCCCCCAAGCACCTGGACAACTCGGTCAACCTGCTGCTGATCGGCCTGGACAGCCGCAAGGCCATGGACGGCTCCGACCTGCCCCCGCAGTTCGTCCAGGACGAACTGCACGCCGGGCACAGCTCGGACATCGGCGGCTACAACACCAACTCCCTGATCCTGCTGCACATACCGGCCGGCGGCGGCAAGGTGCAGGCGGTCTCCATCCCGCGCGACGACTACGTCATGACCTACAACGGCGACGGCTCCCAGCAGGGCATGCACAAGATCAAGGAGGCGTACGGCAACGCCAAGGACGCCTTCGACCGGAGCCCGAAGGCCAAGGGCCTCAAGGGCGCCGACCTGGAGAAGGCCGGCCGCGACGCCGGCCGCGCGGCCACCATCCGCACCGTCCAGACCTTCGTGAACCAGCCGGTGGACCACATCGCCGAGGTCAACCTGATGGGCTTCTACGACATCGCCAAGGCCGTGGAGCCGATCCAGGTCTGCCTGACCCACGACACCAAGGACCCGGCGATGGAGGGCCAGGGCTCCGGCGCCGACTTCAAGAAGGGCATCAACACCCTCAACGCCTCCCAGGCGCTGGCCTTCGTCCGCCAGCGCCACAACCTGGACGACGGCAAGGGCAACACCGGCGACTTCGCCCGCACCCACCGCCAGCAGGCCTTCATCTCCTCCGTCGTGCACAAGCTCAAGCAGGACGGCATCATCAGCGACCTCGGCAAGCTAAAGGACCTGTTCGGCGTCGTCCAGAAGGACCTGGTGATCGACAACGAGTGGAACGTCCTGGACTTCGCCCAGCAGGCCCCGGCGCTGACCGGCGGCAACGTCGAGTTCAACACCCTGACCTTCGACGGCTTCGGCACCAGGAACGGCCAGGACGTCAACCTGGTCACCCCCTCGAAGATCCAGAAGGTGGTCAAGCAGCTGTTCGGCTACGCCGACGCGGCCGCCCCGGCGGGCGGCGCCACCGACGCCCCCACCACCGAGGCCCCGGCCAGCCCCTCGCCGAGCGCGACCGCCCCGGCCAAGGCGGCCTCCCCGGCCACCGTCGACGTGTACAACGCCTCCACCGCCGCCGGGGTCTCCTCCTCCGCCGAGGCCAAGGCCCTGGTCGCGATGGGCTTCAAGGAGGGCACCACCGGCCCGGCCCGCAGCAAGCCGAAGACCACCACGGTGACCTACGGCAAGGGCGCCAAGGAGGCCGCCGACCAGGTCGCCGCCCGCTACGGCGTGACCGCCACCGAGTCCGCCACCGCCGCCGCCGACCACGTGGTGGTCACCCTCGGCACCGCCTTCACCGGCGCCGACGACAAGTCCGCCGCCCCCGGCGGCCCCGCCCCCACCGGCGACCCGGCCGCCAACCTGCCGATGCAGGGCCCCGGCGTCGACGCCACGTCCGACGGCGGCATCCCCTGCGTCTTCTGACGCGAACCGCGGCACCGCACGAGGGAGGTCCCCGCCGGGGCCTCCCTCGGCGCTTCCCTGGCCGACCCTTGACCGACTCCTGGCCGACTCCTGGCGTGATACTCCGTACTGTGTATAGTGTACTGCGTACGGGATAACCGTGCGCAGTGACGAGAGGGCTCCGCATGCAGATCACCAGCACCGTCGTCTCCCTGACCGTCGAGGACACCACCCCCTCCGCCGCCTTCCTCCAGCGGCACTTCGGCTACACCGAGCTGATGTCCGCCGACGGCTTCGTCTCGCTCGGCCACCCCGGCGGCGGGGTCGGCGTCGTCTACCTGCGGCGCGGGCTGGAGGTGCTGCCCGAGGAGCAGCGGCACCGGACCGCGGACGGGGTGATCCTGGCGTTCACCGTCGAGGACGTCGCGGCGGAGGAGGCGCGGCTGCGCGGCGAGGGGGTCGAGATCACCCTGCCGCTGCGCGAGGAGCCGTGGGGCGAGAGGCTCTTCCAGGTCACCGACCCGAACGGGGTCCCGATCGAGCTGGTGGAGTGGGCCCGGCCGTAGCCGTGAACGCGTGGGCGCCCCCGTCCCGGAAGGGGACGGGGGCGCCCACGCGTCGCGTCGCGGCGGGACGGGACCGGGCGGGGTGGTCAGTCCACCGTCCAGGCGTCGCCGCCCGCCAGCAGGGCCGCCAGGTCGCCCGGCCCGCGGTGGGCGACGGCGGCGGCCAGCTGGCTGTCCATCAGCTCGTCGTAGACCGGGCGCCGGACGTCGCGCAGCACGCCGATCGGCGTGTGGTGCAGGGTGTCCGCGTCGGCGATCCGGGAGAGCGCGAAGGCGCCGGTCGGGCCGGCCGCGTGGGCGTCGTGCACCAGCACCCGTGCCTCGTTCTCCGGCGTCACCGGGGCGGTGGACAACTCGCCGTCCTCGCCCCGGAAGACGCCGTTGGCCCCGTCCGCGCCGAAGCGGATCGGCCGCCCGTGCTCCAGCCGGATCAGCGCCTCGTCCCGGGTGCCGGCGTCCTTGAGCACCTCGAAGGCGCCGTCGTTGAAGATGTTGCAGTTCTGGTAGATCTCCACCAGCGCCGTGCCCTCGTGCTCGGCCGCCGCCCGCAGCACCGACTGCAGGTGCTGGCGGTCCGAGTCGATGGTGCGGGCGACGAAGGAGGCCTCGGCGCCGATCGCCAGCGACAGCGGGTTGAACGGCGCGTCCAGCGAGCCCATCGGGGTCGACTTGGTGATCTTGCCGAGCTCGCTGGTCGGCGAGTACTGGCCCTTGGTGAGGCCGTAGATCCGGTTGTTGAACAGCAGGATCTTGAGGTTGACGTTGCGCCGCAGGGCGTGGATCAGGTGGTTGCCGCCGATCGACAGCGCGTCGCCGTCCCCGGTCACCACCCACACGCTGAGGTCCCGCCGGGAGGAGGCCAGCCCGGTCGCGATCGCCGGCGCCCGGCCGTGGATCGAGTGCACCCCGTAGGTGTTCATGTAGTACGGGAAGCGCGAGGAGCAGCCGATGCCGGAGACGAAGACCGTGTTCTCCCGCCTGATGCCGAGCTCCGGCATGAAGGACTGCACCGCGGCCAGGACCGCGTAGTCCCCGCAGCCCGGGCACCAGCGCACCTCCTGGTCGGTCTTGAAGTCCCGGGCGCTCTGCGGCCCGTCGGCCTTGGGCACCAGCTCCAAGGACGGGAACGCGTGCTCGCTCATCGGTGGTCCTCCTCGTCCAGGGTGCCGATCGCCGCCCACAGCACGTCCGCCAACTGCGCCGCCTTGAACGGCAGTCCGCGCACCTGGTTGTAGGACTCGGCGTCCACCAGGTACTTCGCCCGCAGCAGCAGCGCGAGCTGGCCCAGGTTCATCTCGGGCACGATGACCTTCTCGTAACTGCGCAGCACCGAGCCCAGGTTGGCCGGGAACGGGTTGAGGTTGCGCAGGTGCGCCTGGGCGACCTCGCCGCCGTCCGCGCGCACCCGGCGCACCGCTGCGGTGATCGGGCCGTAGGTCGAGCCCCAGCCGAGCACCAGCACCCGGGCGTCGCCGGTCGGGTCGTCGACCTCCAGCGGCTTGACGGTGATCCCGTCGACCTTGGCCTGCCGGGTGCGGACCATCAGGTCGTGGTTGGCCGGGTCGTAGGAGATGTTCCCGGTGCCGTCCTGCTTCTCGATGCCGCCGATCCGGTGCTCCAGGCCGGCCGTGCCGGGCACCGCCCAGGGGCGGGCCAGGGTGTGCTGGTCCCGCAGGTACGGCCAGAAGGCGCCGTCCTCGCGGTTCGGGCCGGTCGCGAACTTCGGTTCGATCTCCGGCAGTTCGTCGACCTCCGGGATCCGCCAGGGCTCCGAGCCGTTCGCCAGGTAGCCGTCCGAGAGCAGGAACACCGGGGTGCGGTAGGTCACCGCGATCCGGGCCGCCTCCAGCGCCGCGTCGAAGCACTCGGCGGGCGTGGCCGGGGCGACGATCGGCACCGGCGCCTCGCCGTTGCGGCCGAACATCGCCTGCAGCAGGTCCGCCTGCTCGGTCTTGGTCGGCAGGCCGGTGGACGGGCCGCCGCGCTGGATGTCCACCACCAGCAGCGGCAGTTCCAGCGAGACCGCCAGGCCGATCGTCTCCGACTTGAGCGCCACGCCCGGCCCGGAGGTGGTGGTCACGCCGAGCGCCCCGCCGAAGGCCGCGCCGAGCGCGGCGCCGATGCCGGCGATCTCGTCCTCGGCCTGGAAGGTGCGCACCCCGAAGTTCTTGTGCCGGCTCAGCTCGTGCAGGATGTCCGAGGCCGGGGTGATCGGGTACGAGCCCAGGTAGAGCGGCAGCCCGGAGCGCTGCCCGGCGGCGATCAGCCCGTAGGACAGCGCCAGGTTGCCGGAGATGTTGCGGTAGCGCCCGGCCGGGAGCTTGGCCGGCGGCACCTCGTAGGAGACCGCGAAGGACTCGGTGGTCTCGCCGAAGTTCCAGCCCGCCCGGAAGGCGCTGATGTTGGCCTCGGCGATCTGCGGCTTCTTGGCGAACTTGGCGCGCAGGAAGGACTCGGTGCCGTGGGTGGGCCGGTGGTACATCCAGGACAGCAGGCCCAGGGCGAACATGTTCTTCGCCCGCTCGGCGTCCTTGCGGGCCAGCCCGCTGTCCTTGAGCGCCTCCAGGGTCAGCGTGGTGAGCGGGACCCGGTGCAGGTGGAAGGCGTCCAGCGAGTCGTCGCCGAGCGGGTCCGCGGCGTAACCGACCTTGGCCAGCGCGCGCTTGGTGAACTCGTCGGTGTTGACGATGATCTCCGCGCCGCGCGGCAGGTCCGGCAGGTTCGCCTTCAGGGCCGCCGGGTTCATCGCCACCAGCACGTTCGGGGCGTCGCCCGGGGTGAGGATGTCGTGGTCGGCGAAGTGCAGTTGGAAGGACGAGACGCCCGGCAGGGTGCCGGCGGGGGCCCGGATCTCGGCCGGGAAGTTCGGCAGCGTGGAGAGGTCGTTGCCGAACGCGGCCGTCTCCGAGGTGAACCGGTCCCCGGTGAGCTGCATGCCGTCGCCGGAGTCCCCCGCGAAGCGGATGATCACCCGGTCGAGTCTGCGAACGGGCTTGGGGCGCCTCTCCGGTGGACCGCCCGGGGCGTGCGGGCCGGCTGGTCCGGCCGCTCCGGGGCGTCCGTCACCACTGCCGGTACGACCCTCGTCGCCGCCCGATCCGTCCACTGCCTCCGACTGATCGACCTGACTGGTCACTGCCGCGGACCTCCTCGTGGACGCACCACCGCGGGCGCGGCCCCGTGCCCCGTCCGCTTGGTGCACCGCTCGCATCCTATGCGCGCGACCTCGGGCCCGGTTGGAACTCCCGCAGGAATTTCCCCCGCCCACGCCGGTACCGCACCCAAGGACAACGCCCGGCCGCCGGAGATCATTCCGGTACGGAGCAGCCGCCCCGCGGCGGGCGCCCCGAACAGCCCCCGAACAAACCCCGGACGGCCCGAACAGCCCCGGGCGGCCCCGGGCTAGGAGTTGAGGTAGGTCAGCACCGCGAGCACCCGGCGGTGGTCCTCGGCGCTCTGCGCCAGCCCCAGCTTGAGGAAGATGTTGCTGACGTGCTTCTCCACCGCCCCGTCGGACACCACCAGCTGCTTGGCCACGGCGGCGTTGGTGCGCCCCTCCGCCATCAGACCGAGCACCTCGCGCTCGCGCGGCGTGAGATTGGCCAGGACGTCGCCCTTGCGGCTGCGGCTGAGCAGCTGCTGCACCACCTCCGGGTCCAGCGCGGTGCCGCCCTCGGCGACCCGCACCACCGCGTCCGCGAACTCGCGCACCTCGGCGACCCGGTCCTTCAACAGGTAGCCGACGCCCCGGGTCGACCCGGCCAGCAGCTCGGAGGCGTAGCGCTCCTCCACGAACTGCGACAGCACCAGCACGCCCAGCTGCGGATAGCGCCCGCGCAGCTCCACGCAGGCGCGCAGGCCCTCGTCGGTGTGGGTCGGGGGCATCCGCACGTCCGAGACCACCACGTCCGGCAGGGCGTCCGCCGCCGCCAGGTCGTGGATCGTCTTCACCAGGGCCGCGCCGTCCCCGACCCCCGCCACGACCTCCAGGCCGCGGTCGGTGAGCAGCCTGGTCAGGCCTTCCCGGAGCAGTACGGAGTCCTCGGCGATGACGACGCGGCGCATGGCGACCTTCCGGGCAGGCGTGAGCTGACGGGTGTCAGTCTCCCCCATCCGCCCGCGCCCGCACGGGCTCGGGGTCGGATCCGCCCGGGGACGCTCACATGGTGCGGATGGCCACCGCGTCGCACAGCCCGTCCAGGGCGGCCTTCGCCGCGCAGTCCGGCAGCGGGGCCAGCAGCGCCCGGGCCTCCTCGGAGTGCCGCAGGGTCTCCCGGCGGGCGCGCTCCAGGGCGGGGTGGGCGCGCAGCAGGCGCAGCGCCTCGGCGTGCAGGTCGTCGTCCGAGAGGTCCCCGTCGAGCAGTTCGCGCAGCCGGGTGTCGGCCGGGTCGTCCGGGTCGGCCGGCATCTGCTCCAGCAGCAGGGTCGGCAGGGTCGGCACGCCCTCGCGCAGGTCGGTGCCGGGGGTCTTGCCGGACTCGTGGCCGTCGCTGGCGACGTCCAGGACGTCGTCGGCGAGCTGGAAGGCGATGCCGATCCGCTCGCCGAACTCGCCGAGGGTGTCCACCAGTGCGGGCGGGGCGCCGGCCATCAGCGCTCCTATCCGGCAGGAGACGGCGATCAGCGATCCGGTCTTGCCGGCCAGCACGTCCAGGTAGTGCAGCAGCCGGTCGGCCTCCGGGCCGGGGCCGCGGGTCTCCAGGATCTGGCCGGTCACCAGCCGCTCGAAGGCCTCGGCCTGCATCCGGACCGCCTCCGGGCCGAGGTCGGCCAGCACCTGGGAGGCGCGGGAGAACAGGAAGTCGCCGGTGAGGATGGCCACCGAGTTGTCCCAGCGGGAGTTGGCGCTCTCCGCGCCGCGGCGCACCGGGGCCTCGTCCATCACGTCGTCGTGGTACAGCGTGGCCAGGTGGGTCAGCTCGACGACCACCGCGGCCGGCACCACCCCGGGCGCCCCCGGGTCGCCGAACTGGGCGGCCAGCAGCAGGAGCAGCGGGCGGAAGCGCTTGCCGCCGGCCTCGATCAGGTGGGAGGCGGTGACGGTGATGAAGGGGACGTCGCTCTTGACGGCCTCGGAGAGCGCCGCCTCCACCGCGTCCAGTCCGGCCTGGACGTCCCGGGTCAGGTCGCGGTCCTGCACGCTGAGCCCGAAGGGTCCCACGACGGTCACGAAGACCACTCCTCTGTCCCTGGTCGATCTAGCGGCCTGGTCCCTGAGTGCCGCCGCTGGCCATACAGGCAGGGTATCCGGTCGCGAGTGGATCACTGCACGGGCGTGCGGATCCCGTCATGACCGCGCCGGAAGCCCTGGTCAGGAGGCCTGCGCGGACGCAGCGGCGGTGGGGGCGAATTCATCGGGAAACACAGACCGGAGATGGGGGGGCGGCCGCGCGCGGGGGGGTGCCCCGGCCGCGGCGGGCATACTCCGCGGCGGCGCGGAGGTTCGCCCCGCCCGCCGCCGGGGCCGGTCTCCACGCCACCCGCTTCCGTGGTGCCGAGCACTTCGCCGC
>NZ_JBHYGR010000167.1:0-14117 GCF_042738155.1 Kitasatospora sp. NPDC059088
GACGCCCTACGGGCCGCCTGCCACACCCGCCGCCCGACTGGTCCGGTGATCTTCCACTCCGATCGCGGCTGCCAATACACCAGCCGTGAATTCGCTGACCTGGCAGGCGAGTTCGGAGTTCGGCTGTCGGTCGGCCGGACCGGCCAGTGCTGGGACAACGCCCTCGCCGAGTCCTTCTTCGCCACCCTCAAACGGGAGCTGCTCGGCGACCACCCCTGGCCCAGCAAGGCCGCAACACGGACCGCGATCTTCTAGTGGATCGAAGCCTGGTACAACATACGCAGACTGCACAGCAGCCTCGGCTACCGCAGTCCCGCCGAATACGAGACCGCCCTGGCGGCCTGACCACCACACCAACGGCGTCCGTCAAAGCGGAGCAAGCTCACAGTCGGCCTGCCCCGAGATGACGGCCGCTGCCGCCTTCTTCTCCTGCTCGGACGCCTTCTTGTCCCGGAGGTTGTTGGTGATGATCGTGGGGATCAGCGAGGTGTCGAGCTCGAGCGACCTCAAGGTGTAGACGTCGCTCCCGCCCTCACGGCTGGGGACGATGTCGAGGCCCAGCTCCCGCAGCTCCCGGGTGCGGCGCTCCGTGTGGACGGAGTCCCTGGTGACTACGCGCAGGAGGGCAGCGCTCACCGGCTGCTTGAACCTCCGCAGGAGCATCGAGAACAGCTCTTCGTGGGTGCGGCTGCCGTACGGCACGGTGAGGTAGCGTTCCGGGATCCGGTCCCCGTACTCCTCCGCCATCCGCGCGGCGAGCTGGGCACGGAGGTCCCGGAAGGTGTCGCTCTCCACGGGCAGGCCGGTCCGCACGAGGGCCTGCATCGACTCGGCCAGCAGGCGCTTGGCGTACAGGTAGGCGTCGAGGAGGTTCTGGGCGTCGTCCTGGGCGTCGCCGTTCCTGAGCAGGTCGAGGACGCCCCCGACCGCGATGGCGGTGTCCGGCTTGAGCCGGTGCCAGTCGGCGGCGGGGTCGGAGTGGTGGTCGCTCACGTTCAGGGAGTCCTATCGTTTCGCGGCAGCCGTGATCGAGCTGTCGGGTGGGTAGCGGAGGATGTGCACGTCCTCTCCGGCGTCCTGCACCGCTTCGAGGTCGTCCAGCCATTCGCGCAGGAACTGCTCGCCCGCCTGGTCCGCGCGGTTGGCCCGCAGGAACCTGACCTCGCTGCCGATCGTCACCCTGGGGTCGCGGGCGGCGCCGCCCCGGGCACTGAGCGAGTCCTGCAGGCTCAGGCCCGCGGCGAACCGGCGGATGTCGGAGACGAAGTCGAGGACGACCACCTTCTCCTTGCCGGGCGCCAGGCGCAGCCCGCGGCCGAGCTGCTGGACGAAGATCCGGCGGCTGTGGGTGACCCGCTGGAAGACCACGATGTTGACGTCCGGGACATCGACGCCCTCGTTGAGGACGTCGACCGCGCACAGGATGCCGGTGCGGCCGTCGGCGAAGTCCCACAGGAGGCGGTTGCGGGTGGCTGCGTCCACCGCCTTGCCGTCCGCCGTCCGGGAAGCGATCACCTCGGCGCTGGTGAACCCGAGTGCGTTGATCCGGCCCGCCATCCGCTCGGCGTGGTCGATGGTCCCGCAGAAGACGATGCCCCGCGGGCTCTTCTGTTCCGCCCAAGCCTCGGCGAGGCGGTCGACGACCGCGTCGTCCCACTCGTCGATGAAGACGGTCCGGTTGATCCCCCGGGGGGTGAGCGCGGGGGCGGCCTCGGCGAGCCCGGCGGCCAGCGCGTCCCAGTCGATGTTGTCGGTGAACATCCGGTAGTCGACATTGGCGAGGTACCCCTCCCGGAGCCCGCGCACCATGTCGATGTCCACAACGGGGAAGTCGAACCAGGCGTGCAGGGACTTCCCGTCGGGCCGCCAGGGCGTCGCGGTCATCCCGAGGAGGAACGCGCCGCCCTCGGCAGCCGACAGCTCGCCGAGCACGGCGTCGTAGGCGGTGGTTCCGAGGTGGTGGCACTCGTCGACGACGACGAGGCCGAACTCCGGTAGGTCGCGTCCGGCCTCGACGGCGGTGGCGACGCTGTCCACGCACGCGAACACGACGTCGAGGTCGTTGAGCGCGTCCTTGTCCGGGCGCTCGTAGCCGTTCCACACCCCGGTCGCCGCGGAGGCCGGCAGCAGTGGCCAGAACGCGCGCTCGAGCTGGTACACGAGCTCGTTCCGGTGTGCGAGGACCAGCGTCTTCACTCCGGGCCGCAGGGCGTGGGCGCGCCGGTGGAACTCGGCAGCCACGAAGGTCTTGCCGAGTCCGGTCGCAAGGACGACGAGTGCGCTGCGGGCACCGTTCACCAGCTCGTTCATCAGCCCGTCGACGGCCCGCTCCTGGTAGGCGCGGAGTTGGAAGCGGTCCGGGTCCCGCAGCGCCGGCGGAGTGTCCGGGATGCGCTCCGCCTGCTTGCGGAGCGTGCTCCGGTCCCACAGCTGCAGGGGGATCCCCCTCGCCGCGAGCTGCTCCTGCTGGGCCCGGACCGAGGCCTCGAACCCGTTCAGGCTGACGACGACCGGGATCTGCGCATCGTAGCGCCGACAGGCATCGACAGTCTGCGCGATGACCCCGGGCCCCACCGGGGAGCGCCACCGCTTCATCTGGAAGAGCCAGCGCCGACCGTTGAGGCTGCCGACCACGTCCGCCCCTCCGTCGCCGGTGGCTCCTGCGAGCTGCACCCCGGAGTACCCGCGCGCCATGATGAGGCGCTGCACGGTCCGCTCGAACGACTGCCAGCCCGTCCCGGCCAGGTTGAGGTCGGTGACGATCCGCTGGGTCATGCGAGCTTCCCGGCGAGGAAGTCGACGGCGGCCCGCGCACGGACGACGATGAGCCGCTCGGGCTGGTCGTAGCGGAGGTACGAGGCGCAGTCCTCGAGGCAGCGCAAGTACTTGACCCGGAGGTCCTCCTGCAGCTTCCGGGCGATCACGGTGCCCGCCTCGCTCTCACTGGGCCACGGGTCCTCCCAGACCAGTCCGTTGAACCAGCCCTCGGGGTGGCGTCCGAAGAAGGCGCTGACCGTATCGCGGTCGCAGTAGCGCAGGTAGCCGCCGGTGGACTTGAGCCGCCCGAGCTCCGCAAGGTCGGCGCCGGACTTGATCATCGACCCGGCGAGCGCAAGCTGCTGCGCCTCGTCGAGCTCGTCGTAGAACCGGTCGGCATGCGGCGCCCTGAGGATCCGCTCCGTGATCTGGTCGAACAGCGACTTGATGTCGCTCCGCACGCCGTCGGGGCTGTCCGTCACTGCATCCCCCCAGCCCTTCTTGAGGACTTCCGCGGTCAGCACGGCGGCCGTGTGCCCGGGCCGGCCCTGGAGGTTGCGGTGGAGGGAGTGGAGGAACTGGGCGACCTCGGTCGCGACCAGGAACTCCGGACGCAGCCCCATCGCCGTGAACACCGGGTGGGTCGGGTCGATGTATACGGTGATCTGCCGGGTGTCCGCACTGGTGACGAGAGGGACCGCCGCCTGCCCGAATGCCGGGAGGATCGGCCGGTGCGTCGTCCGCACCCGGACGTCCAGCGGGCTGCTCGTCCTCCCGTCCGCCAGCACGACAGCCAGCTGCTCCGCGCCGAGCTCCTCGGCGTCCGCGGATGCGGAGTTCAGCGATGCGGGGCTGGCCGGGTGGGGCGCGTCCTTGACGTGGCCGCACTGCTCGCAGCGGTCCGCGCCCGCCTTGTTCTCCTGGGCGCAGAACGTGCACTTCCAAGGCAGCTGGACCCTGGGTACCTGGGAGGTGCCGCAGTGCGGGCACACGGTCGCGGAGCGCAGGATCTGCTTTCCGCACCCGGCGTCCAGGCACGGCTTTCCGTCGAGCACCTCGCCGCAGCCCCCGCACTCCTCTGCCGTCGGCGTGTTCTGGAAGCCGCACTCCGGGCACTCGGGGAGTACCTGGATCGGCGGCTCCGCGGCCGTCTCGACGAGCTCCCACCACTTCGCGTCGCTGTGGTAGCCGGGCTCGCGGTCGAGGAAGCGCCGGTAGTACTCCTCCTCGACGCTCCGGGGGATCCGGTCGGCCTTGCCTTTGGCGGGGTTGTACTTGCCCATGTACATGTCGCCGCGGCCGAAGTTGCGGACCTTCCGGTAGCCCTGGAAGAGCAGCGACACCGGCGAGTCGTTCGCCTCGCCGTCAGCCCAGTTGTTCGGCAGCAGGGAACCTCCGCGCAAGAACCCGACGGCCTCCTGCCATTCGTCGGAGGCCAGCTGGAAGTGCTGCTTCTGGAAGTCGACCGGAACCTGGTCCAGGTGGACCTCGCCGACGATCCGGCCGTACTGCTGGTCCACCGGGTACTCGCGCTCGACGCGCCCGCTGGTCTCGTCGGAGAACTCGAAGAACGCCGCCTTCTCCGCCTGGCGGATGGCCCGCCCTTTCCGGATCAGGTCGATCCCGAAGTCGTTCTGGTCGTCGAAGCGCTGGATGCCCACCCAGCCGCGCACCCGGTGGCTTATCTCCCGGCTCTCCGTCCCGCCGCACCGAGGGCAGGTGCTGTGCTCGCCGAAGTCGGTGCCGTCGTGTAGGCAGCGCCGCGCACTGCTGATGACCTGGTCGAAGCTGATCCGCGCGGGGATCTTGCCGTAGGCCTTCCGCTCGACGAAGCGGTCCGGTGACCACACGCAGTGCTCGAAGGCCTGGCAGCGGTCGTTGTTGACCATGATGACCACCGGGTCGGCTGCGTCCGGACGCAGCAGGGTGGCGTACCGTCGCCCAAGTCGCTTGCGCAGTGTGTTCTTCGGCATCTTCGCGAGCTCGCGGATGAAGCCGCTGTTGGCGTCCCCGTCCGGCCACCAGTCCCGGATCTCCACGACTGTCCCGTGGCGCAGGCCCTGCGGCTTCTCGATCTGCTCGGCCCGCGCGGTGAAGGTCTGGGACTGCATGAGCTCCGGCAGGTCGAGCGTGACCTGGACTGCGTGGCTGTCCTCCTCGCGCGCGGAGATCACCCGTGTGACGCGCCCGAGCTTCCCGGTGGCGATGTTGAAGCCCATGCCGAACAGGCCCAGGGTGTCGTAGTGGTTCTTGGAGGAGTAGCCGGCCCGCATCGAATCGGCGATCTGCTCCTCGGTGAGACCCGGCCCGGTGTCCCGGACGCGGATCATCCCCTCCCCCCGTGCAACCTCGGCTGACCCCGGAACCTCAATGATCACCTGGCGGACCCCAGACGGGGCCCCCGAGGTGGCAGCGGCCCGGAAGGAGTCGATGGCGTTGTCGATGAGCTCGCTGAGCGCGTCGATCGGAAGGATCGGGGTGCGCGTGAGCGCTACGAGCACCTTGGGGTCGGGGGTGATGTCGATCGGCTTGTGCGCCATCTTCTGTTCGGCTCCGTGTCCACAACTCGAATAACGGGGTGGGTCAGCCCCGCCGGCGTCTTGACCCGCAAAGGGCCGTCCGCATACGCACCGCTGTCAGGCCTTCGGCTTCACCTGTCGCGCGGCCAGCCTCTGCAGCGGCAGACGGTCGGTCTCGCCGGCGTCCCGCACCAGCTGGACGAACCATGGAGCCACCCAGGTGTCGCTGCGGTACGGCCACTCGCCCTGGGCGAGTGCGGTCCCGGGATGCCACTCCGGAGCGGGCCTGACCTCTGACCGGACCGCCGCACAGAGCTCCACGAGGGGCTCGTCGTCGCCAGGCGCGCGGAACCCGAGTTCGGCCGTCACTCCGATCAGCCACCACTGGAAGTGTCGGCGCCGCTCCGATTCCGCGAGCTGCCGCACCGTACGGGTCGTGAGGCCCGCCGCGCGGTAGGCCGCCAGCGCCAGGCCGTCCGGGGGTGTGATGACGTGGGCGTTGTCATCCGTCACCACGGAGTCACCCTCGGTGCTGCGCTGCGCCACTGCCTCCGCCGCTCGGTCGATCTCGTCGTAGGCGGCGGTGGTGAGCTCCGTGCCCGGGGCGAGGAACTCCTCGATCCCCTGGAAGAACTGCCCTGGCTGCTCGATGCGGAGTTCGGCACCCGTCCGCTGCCGCAGCTCCTCGAAGAGCTGCGGCCACGGGCGCTTCCCGCCCTCGGCATCGAGTTCCTCGTACCAGTCCTTCTTCGAATCAGCGGAGACGAGCAGGACCCGTTTCACGCCCGGGTCGGCCGCCTTGTCCAGAATCTCAGCCCAGATGAGGTAGTCGCCGGCCCGGTCCAGGGGCCTGCCCTTCTTCCCGTCGTCGGCGAATCCCGGAGGGATCTCGTTCGGGAACCGGAAGGAGAGGGCCTCCTCCGTTCGGCGGCGCACCACCGCGTACTCCGTCGGCGGGGCGAGGCGGTCCTCGAACAGCGCCGCCACCTCCGGCAGGACAGGATCATCCGACTCCACGGCAGCAGGCAGGAGGTCGTGGCCGTTCTTCAACTGCTTGGCATGGCCCTTCAACAGGACCTGCCACTCACTCAGCAGCGCCCTGACCGTCGTCTGGTTGATCGTCTCGTCCAGGCCGCTCTGCGCGGCGTCGTCATTGGCGTACTTCCTCAGAAGCACCTTGACGTGCGCGCTGGCATCCAGCACCGACTTGTAGGCCTGCTGCAGGTGCCGGTCGATGACGGCCGCGGCGTCGCCGAGCTCCCTCCTGCGCTCGAGGATCACACGGCGTCGGCCCCGCACGAACTCCTGCCCGACCTGGTAGGGCAGCCAGAGGCGCTCGGAGATCTGCGCCAGGACCGACAGGACCTGGTTCCGCACGGCGGGGTTGTACTCGTACAGGCTGAGGAGCACGTTGGTGTCGAGCACGACGAGGGCGTCCTCAAAGAACGCCTTCCGGTCAGCTGTGCCCACACCCCCGTAGGGGAGGACCCAGGACCGGAACTGCTCCACCAGTGGCAGGTCTGCCTGTCCCACGTCTTCTTGCTCCCTCCCCGGCTGAGGGCTCACCATCCTGTCGAGGCAAGCGGAACCCGTCAAGGCGCAATTACGGAGCGGAGTCGTCCTGGATAGTCCTGGCCCGTCCTACCCCTGTGCGGCGGGCCCTCCACGCCAGGAGGCGACCTGCCCCGGAGGTCTCGGTCCACGACAGCGCGGCACCGAGCGCCGGTCCGGAGCCCGGCCTGACCTGGGGCATCTGAGTGCGGCGTTTTGGGCTGTGTCAGTGGTGTCGCCTACGCTTCAGGTTCTGCTGGTGACACCTGCTGCAGCGCAGCCCGCAAGCACAACCGGCCCGGACAGCGGCCGAGTGCTGGCAAGGCTGTCGCCAGCATCGGCAGAAGAGTAGACGGCTGCCGTTGGCAGAGGAACACGTCGGCGTCCGGTTTCCGGCGCCACCGAGAGGAGGTCTCATGGCACCTGAGCGCCTTGAGGTGGTCGAGATCTGCGCCGGCGCGGGCGGACAGTCCCTAGGCCTGCACAACGCCGGATTCACGCACAGGCTTGCCCTGGAACTCGACCAGAACGCCGCGACAACCCTCCGGCACAACCTCGCCCGGCTCATGCAGGCCGAGGGCATGAGTCCCGAAGACGCCGACCTCGAGGCGAAGGACGTCGTCAAGGTCGGGGACGTCGCCGACCCGTCGCTCTGGGACCCCAGCGAGTACAAGGACGTCGACCTCCTCGCCGGAGGAGTCCCCTGCCCGCCCTTCAGCATCGCCGGCAACCAGCTCGGCGCGACCGACGAGCGGGACCTCTTCGCCTGGGCCGTGCACCTGTGCAGGGACGTCCGGCCCAAGGCGCTGCTCCTGGAGAACGTCAAGGGCCTGAGCGGCAACCGCTTCTCCGCCTACCGCCAGCACATCCTCGAACTCCTCCACAGCGCCGGCTACGTCGGCGAGTGGCGCCTGTTGGAAGCCCACCAGTTCGGTGTCTCCCAGCTCCGGCCGCGGTTCGTCCTGGTCGCCCTGCAGAAGGAGTTCGCCCAGTACTTCCACTGGCCCGAGCCCGCCAAGGACCCTGCCCCCACCGTGGGCGAGCTCCTCAAGGACCTCATGGGCGCCAACGGCTGGGCCAAGGAGCACGTGGCGGCATGGGCCGAGAAGGCCTCCGCCATCGCGCCCACCATCGTCGGCGGCTCCAAGAAGCACGGCGGCGCCGACCTCGGCCCGACCCGGGCCAAGGCCGCCTGGCTCAAGCTGGGAGTCGACGCGATGGGCGTCGCCAATGCCGCCCCGGACTCCGAAGCGGACGGCGACCACGTTCCCAAGCTGACCACCCCCATGGTCGCCCGCATCCAGGGCTGGTACGGCAAGGACTCCCACTGGGAGTTCCAGGGCCGTAAGACCACCGTCTACCGCCAGATCGGTAACGCCTTCCCCCCGCCCGTCGCAGAGGCGCTCGGCAAGGCGATCGCCAGCGCCCTGCGCAAGGAGAAGAAGCGCACCGACTCCGTCGAATGGGACCGCCCCGAGCTCGACCCGGTCTACCTGCTGCTCCGCCACCACCCGGACAAGGCCCTCACCGCCCAGAAGATGGCCGACCTCATCGCCAAGTCCGGCGGGAAGACGCTCCCGCCGCCGGAGATCGAGCGGCGCATCGCCCACATCGAGCGCGACTTCGACGTAGAGAAGACGGCCCGCAGCAACGGCGAGCTGGCCTACAAACTCGGCGAGTTCAAGGCCTTCATCGGCCAGCAGGACCACGCCCGCCACGACTACTTCGCCCGGCACCGGGGGAAGGTCAGCTGACCGTCCCGCCTGCGCGCCGCTGCCGGACCCTGTCCACAACCGTCGGCGCGCAGGCCTCCGCCGACTCGTGCTCCCAGAAGCGCAGCACGAGCCAGCCCTCCGCCGCGAGCCGGGCGTCGGTGTCCCGGTCCCGCTGGACGTTGCGGCCGATCTTCTCCCGCCAGTAGTCCGGGTTCGTCTTGGGCGGGACGAAGTGCTCCGGGCAGCCGTGCCAGAAGCAGCCGTCGACGAACACCGCGACCCGGGTCGGCCGGAACACCAGGTCCGCACTGCGGCGCATGCCCTGCAAGGGCTTCGCGGCCACGCGGTACCGCAGCCCTGCTGCGTGGACGAGGCGCCGGAGCGCGAGTTCCGGCTGGGTGTCCCGGCTGCGGTTGCCCACCATGCTCCGGCGGTTGGCCGCCGACGACGCCCAGGACCCGGGCGGCGGGGCCCACTCCTGTGGCGTCTCCTCCGGTGTGCCACTGGCCACGACACGGGCTCCCGTCACTCGGGAGGGTCGGGCGACTGCCGCCGATGTGACACCGCCGAAGCCCTCACTGCTTTCCCTATCGGGCGGTGGCCAGCCTAGTACTCCAGCAGTTGCCCCCGTGCGGCCCTGGGCCGTCCGGCAGATCCAGGGTCGGCCCCTGGGGCCGTGGCAACGGCCCGCAGGGGCCTCTCGCCTGACCGGTACCGGCTGTGCTCAGTGGGCCTGAAGCAGCTCGACGACCTGCATCGGGAACTTCTCCAGTGTGGGACCAGTCGGCAACAATGACCCGGCCCGCGTCCTGGGTGAAGGAGAGTGCGGCGTCCAGGGCAGGCTGGAGCTCGTTGCTCACCAGCTCCTCCTTGCACATGTGGAGCGGGTGCCTCGCCACCGCGGGGTGAGGCAGACCGCAGGCGGTGAAGGTCAGCCCGGGCAGGCCGGTGTTTGAGGAAGGTACCCTCGTACATCTTCTCAAGGCCGGTCAGTGACTGGCGGGCGGTCGTCAGACCGGACCGGGCAGCGGGCCTGCTGGCCTCGTTCACGGGTGTCCGGTCGGTAATTGGGTGTCATCGGTCGGTTCGGGGCTGGTAGCGTCCCGGGCGTGGCAAAGCTGAACCAGATCATCGCCGTTGAAAAGGGCGTCAAGTCCAAGTCCTTCCAGGAGCTGACGCAGGCCCACCAGGACCTGCAGAAGCCCGCGTTGCTGGCCGGGATCTCCCGGACCTACCAGCCCAAGGACGAGGAGGGCGAGCAGCTGCCGCCGGAGTCGACCCGGGTGCAGCTGAAGGCCGAGGATATCCTGCGGTCCACGGCGAACACCCTCACCCGGCTCTTCGACGTGACGGCCACCAAGGACTGGGCGAACATCGGTGCCAGCGCGGACGTGGTGGTGGACGGACAGGTGCTCCTCACCCAGGTGCCGGTGCCGTACCTGCTCTTCCTGGAGAAGCAGCTCACCGACCTGTCCACCTTCGTGAAGAAGCTCCCGGTGCTGGACGCCTCCGAGTCCTGGAACCTCGACCCGTCCACCGACTCCTGGAAGACCGAGCCGGTGCGCACCATCCGGACCAAGAAGGTGCCGCGCAACCACGTCAAGGCCGAGGCCACCGAGAAGCACCCGGCCCAGGTCGAGGTGTACTACGAGGACATCGCGGTCGGCTACTGGACCACGGTCAAGTTCTCGGGCGCGCTGCCGGCCCGCCGGGTGAACGAGCTCGCCGAGCGGGTGGAGAAGCTCCAGCAGGCGGTCAAGTTCGCCCGCGAGGAGGCCAACGCCGTCGAGGTCACCGACCGGCGGGTGGGCGACGCCGTCTTCGGCTACCTGTTCCGGTAGCCTCACGATCGCCCGCCCGGGGAGCCGGGCGGGTGCACCGAGCGCGCCGAACCGTCCTGGGAGACCGGGCGGGTGCGCTGCACGGTGCGAAAGCTGACACTGACGTTGAAGCTGACCAGGGGTCACAGTGGAGGTTCGAATCCTCCCCCCGGCACCACCGGCCGGGGTAGCCCAAGCCAGGCAGAGGCAGGCCCCGTGAATCTCAGACTCTCGCTCAAGTCTCAGCATTCGCCGCCGAACACCGGATCGACCGGGTGCGGACGAATATCGACGAATGCAGGTTCAAGTCCTGTCTGTGCCGCTCCGTGGCACGGTAGTTCAAAGGTAGAACGCGTCGATTTCAAGCTGATCCGCGACCCTTAAACGTGCCGGTGTGCGCAATTGGGCGGCAAACAGGGGCCCGGGAGCTGGCTACGCTCCCGGGTCCTCTCATGTTTTCCACGGCGTGGCGCGGAGGGCTCTCCCTGGGCTGGGGGGTCAGGACTGGGGGTCAGGGGCGGGTGAGGAAGGTCAGGACGTGGGGGTTGACCTGGGGGGCGCCGGCGGTGGGGAGGGTGTGGTGGGAGGTGGCGGGGACGGTGGTGACGGTGGCGTGGGGGAGGGCGCGGCGGGTGGCTCCGGCGGTGCGGTGGGGGTCGTGGGTGCGGGTGCGGGCGGCGTAGAGGGCCAGCACCGGGGTGGTGAGGGTGCGGAGCCGGGCGGGGGTGGGGCGGGGGCCGGTGACGACGGGGGAGGCGGGGAAGTCGGCGTAGCCGAGGGCGTACAGCTCGCGCCAGTCGGGGTCGACGGCGGGGCCGGGGCCGGATTCCCAGTCGAGGTAGGAGCGGGCGCGGTCCGGGGTGCGGTGCGGGAGGAAGAGGGGCAGGGTGCGCAGGAGGTAGCCGGGGCGGAAGCCGGTGAAGCACTGGGTGGGGTCGAGGAGGACGAGGCGCCCGACCCGGGCCGGGGCGTGCAGCGCGTACTGGAGGGCGGTCCAGGCGCCGTAGGAGTGGCCGCAGAGGTCGGCCTCGTGGACGCCCAGCCCGTCGAGTACGGCGTCCAGCCAGCCGAGCAGGCCGGGGACGTCGCGTAGCGGGGCGCCGTCGTGGACGCTGCGCCCGGGGTCGCCGATCAGGTCGACGGCGAGGACGCGGTGGCCGGCCGCGGCCCAGGTGCCGGCGTTGGCGAACCACATGGCGGAGGTGGCGCCGCCGCCGTGGAGGAGGACGAGGGGGCGGCCGTCGGCGGGGCCGCAGGCGTTGACGCGGGTGGTGCCGTGGACGGTCCGGACGGTGAGGGGTTCGACCGGTACGGGCCAGCGGGCGAGGAGCTCGTCGTAGGCGGCGAGGAAGGGCGCGGTGCGGGCGGACATGGTGGGGCCTCCGCGGGTGTGGTGTGATCGCGTGCGTGCGGGCGGGCGGGTGATCGCCCGCCCGTAGAATCACTCGTTGGACAAGTATCTCGCTGAACGAGAGAATAATGGCACGGCAGTGCCCGAGGAAGGACGAGAGGGTGTCCGAACGCGAGGAGCCGATGCGGCTGGTCCACCTGCTGCGCGGTCTGACGGTCGAACTCGACCTGTTCGGGGCCGAGTTCGCGGCCCGCAGCGGCCTGCACCCGACGGATCTGCGGGCGCTGATCCACCTGCTGGACGCGGCCCGGGCCGGGCAGGTGGTCACCCCGGGGCGGCTCGGTGAGGCGCTCCGGCTGAACTCGGCCGGGACCACCGGCCTGGTGGACCGGTTGGAGCGGCTCGGGCTGATCCGGCGCGAGCGCGACCCGCAGGACCGGCGCCGGGTGCGGCTGGTGGTGGAGGAGCGGGCGATGGAGCTCGGCGAGGGCTTCTTCGGCGGGCTGATCGGCGACCTGGTCGCGGCGATGGGCCGGTTCGACCCGGCGGAGCTGGCGACGGCCCGGCGCTTCCTGGAGGCGATGACCTCGGTGGTGGCCGCCGCCCGGCAGGACGACCCTCGGGGCGCGCCCGAGGACGGAGCCTAGGCGGGGCCCAGGGTCCAGGCGATCACCGAGAGGGTCGCCATCGACACCAGGGTCGACCAGAGCACGGTGTCCCGGGCGAGGTCGGTGCCCTGTCCGTACTCGCGGGCGTAGGTGTAGATGTTCTGCGCGGTCGGCAGGGCGGAGAACAGCACCACGGTGAGCAGCTGGTGGGTGGGCAGGTGGAGCACCGGGCCGGCCACCAGCAGGGCGACGAGCGGCTGGACCAGGGTCTTGATCGCGACGGTCAGGCCGACCTCGGCGCGGCGCGAACGGCCGTCGGCCGCCGGGCGGTTGTGCAGCGACATGCCGAGGGCGACCAGGGCGGTCGGCACGCCGGCACCGCCGAGCAGGTCGGCGGAGTGGTGGAGTTCGGCGGGCAGTTGGAACCCGGTGGCCGAGGCGACGGCGCCGAGGGCGGTGGCGATCAGGATCGGGTTGCGCAGCGGCAGGGTGACCAGGGCGCGGCGGCCGGCCGCGCCGCTGTCCAGCACGGCCAGGACGGCCGGGGTGACCACCAGGATCTGGAAGAGGACCACCGGGCCGACGAAGGAGGCGTCGCCGACGACCTGCATGGTCACCGGGATGCCGAGGTTGGCGGAGTTGACGTAGCCGGAGGCCATCGCGCCGATCGCCAGTTCGCCGCGCTTGCGGCCGAACAGCCGCCACCCGACGAGCAGTCCGAGGCCGGTGGAGACGGCGGTGCCGGCCACGAAGGCGAGCATCGACGGGTTGGCGAAGTGCCCCAGCGGGGTGCGGGAGATCATCAGGAAGAGCGCGGCCGGCATCGCGACGTGGAAGACGAAGCGGGTCAGCACCAGCTCCGCCTGCGGTCCGAGCAGCCCGGCGCGGGCGACGACGTAGCCGACCGCGGTGAGGGCCCAGATCGGGGCGAAGGCGGACAGCAGCGGGTGGAGGTCTGGCATGGTTCCTCGGATCGCTCGGACGGGTCTGCCGGGTGCGGCGGGGATCGCCCGCCGGAGGGCCCCGGAACACCGGTGCCGCCGAGAACCCCCCGTGGCAGTAAACCAGTGGCCGTCCGGGTGTTGATCAAGGGGGCCCGGGTCCTGGGGTGGGATCCGGACCGGTGACCGGGGTGGGATCCGGGCCGGTGGCCGGGGCTGCGAGGGCGTCGCGGGGCGGGCCTACGATGAGCGGGTGGAGGACCAGTACCTGAGCCTGTCCGAGGTGGAGGCCGTCGCCCGTCGGGCCCACGAGGGGCAGGTGGACAAGAACGGGCACCCGTACGCCGAGCACATCGCGGCGGTCGCGGGCGGGACGGCGGCGCGCGGCGGCAGCGAGGCGCAGATCGCGGCGGGCTGGCTGCACGACACCGTCGAGGACGACCGGCTGAGCCGGGCGTGGCTGGCGGGGGCCGCGCTGCCGGAGGCGACCAAGGCGATCGTGGACGCGCTCACCCGGCGGCCCGGGGAGCCGGTGGAGGCGTACACCGCGCGGATCCTGGCCACGCCGGGCGCGCTGCTGGTCAAGCGGGCTGACCTGGCGCACAACTCGGACCCGGCGCGGCTGGCCGTGCTGGACGGGGCGACCGCCGAGCGGCTGGCCGCCAAGTACGCGCGGATGCGGGAGCTGCTGGGGCTCACCGGGGAGCTCTGAGGGCGCGGAGCGGCACGGGCGCGGACGGACCCGCAGAGGCGGACCCGCAGGGGCGGGAACGCACGGGAGGGAACGCACGGGATGGGACGCTGCGAAAGGGTCTGGGGGTGACGCGCCCCGCCCGGGTGAGAACCGGTGGGCGG
>NZ_JBHYGR010000167.1:14127-17734 GCF_042738155.1 Kitasatospora sp. NPDC059088
GCGCCCCGCGTCCGCCCCCGCCCCGCACCGCGGGTGGGCGCGTTGGTCAGCGCCGCCGGGGCGGCGCGGCCCGCCCTACCCCCACCCAGGGGTTGTCGCGGGCCCGCGCGCGGCCCCCCCCCCTCCCGGGTCACCCCGGTGGTCCCTGTCCGACCCCCGGGGTGAGGGGGAGTGGTCAGGAGACGGGTGTCACGTCGGTACGCCGGTGGTCGGTCGGCTTAGTACCAGTGGTTGGCCTGCCAGAAGTTCCAGGCGGCGTTCGGGCTGCCGTAGCGGGTGTTCATGTAGTCCAGCGCCCACTTGATCTGGGTGGCCGGGTTGGTCTTCCAGTCCGCGCCGGCGGAGGCCATCTTGGAGGCCGGCAGCGCCTGGCCGAGGCCGTACGAGCCCGAGCTCGGGTTGGTCGCCGTCACGTTCCAGCCGGACTCGTGGGAGATGATCTGGCTGAACGAGGCCAGCTGGTTCGCCGGGACGATCTGGGCGGCGATGGCCTGCGGGGAGGCGGTCGCGGCGTTCGCGGTGGCGGGCAGGACGCCCGCGCCCAGGGCGGTGAGACCAGCGGTGCCAGCGAGAATCGCGGCGGAAGTGCGCATACGGAGCTTGAAAGTGGGCATGTAGAACAGGACCTCAATCAGGTTGGGCCGAGTCGCGCCCCACCCAGGACCACGGGCCGGACAGGGGCCGTTGCGGTTGTGGGGCGCGACTCGGCGGTAAGCCGTCGACCGGTGTGACAGGAACCGGTGCGGCTGACGACGAGAGCCATTGTTGCCAGACGGGATCGGCCGCCGCCAAGACCCCCTCGTTACGACGCACCGTCGTAGGCGCGAGGGTGGCCGTGGATTCGAAGGGCGGCTCGGGCGGGGTGCTCGGACCGGGGCCGAGCCGGGCGGACGGCGGTCGGCCGACGGTCGGCCGACGGGAGGTCCGGGGGTGCGGCGAGGGGCTCCCGGCCACCACTACCCGCCGTCGTAGCCGCTTTTCGGCTGTGAGCGCACTCACCGTTTGGGCGGCGCGGCCGTCACCGGACGGTCCGGTCACAGCACTTTGGGTACTGACGATCTGTGCCCGGCGCCACAGGAATCGACCACGATGCGTGACCGTCCCCTGATCGGAGGTCACCGAAGGCCGTCAAAGGCCGCCGGGGATCACCGAAGGTCGCCGAGACGGCGGTGGCGGAGCGCCCGGGCGGCGAGCCGGTCCGCCTCGCCGGCGGCCGACAGCTCGCCGAGCGCCCGCGCGACCGCCGCGCCCAGCCGCGCGCAGAAGGCCGCCGGCTCCTCGGCGGCGTCCGGCAGCTCGGGGACCACCTCGTCCACCAGGCCGACCGCCGCCAGCTGCCCGGCGCCGATGCCCTGCGCCCGGGCCAGCTCGGCGGCGTGCGCGCCGTCCCGGTGCACGATCGCCGAGGCGCCCTCCGGCGGCAGCGGTGCCAGCCAGGCGTGCCCGGCGGCCAGCACCCGGTCGGCCGGGAGCAGCGCCAGCGCCCCGCCGCCGGACCCCTGGCCGAGCAGGACGGCGAGGACGGGCGTGCGCAGTGCCAGCAGGGTGGTCAGGCAGTGCGCGATCTCGACCGCGATGCCCTCCCGCTCGGCCCGGGACGACAGTTCGGCGCCGGCCGTGTCCACCACGGTGACCAGCGGCAGGCCCAGCTGCTCGGCCAGTCGGGCGCTGCGCCGGACGGCTCGCAGGTCGGCGGCGGTGAAGGGGCGCTCGTGGTCGCCGTCCTGCCGCTGCCGGTCGTCGCCCTGCCGTTGCTGGCCGACGACCAGGACGGGGTGGCCGCCGAGCACGGCGAGGGCGCGGACCAGGGCGCCGTCGTGGCCGCCGGGGGCGTCGAGCAGGACCAGTTCCTCGGCGGTGCGGCGCAGCAGCTCGCGGGTGCCGGGGCGGTCGGGGCGGCGGGTGCGGCGGACGGAGTCCCAGGCGTCGGGGGGTGTGGCGGTTGGAGGCTCCGTAGGGAGGAGCGGGGCGTCCTGGTGAGGGGCGCCCTTATAAGGAGGAGGGACGGTCCCGAGGACGGCGAGCGTGCGGCGCAGCAGTTCGCGCAGTTCCCGCGGCGGGACCACGGCGTCCACCAGCCCCTGCCCGGCCAGGGTCTCGGCCCGCTGGACGTCCGGCGGCAGCTGCACGCCGCGCAGTTCCTCGTACACCCGGGGACCGAGGAAGCCGAGGCGGGCGCCCGGCTCGGCGAGGACCAGCTGGCCGAGGGTGCCCCAGGAGGCGAAGACCCCGCCCATGGTCGGGTTGCGCAGGTAGCTGAGGTAGGGGAGGCCGGCCGCGCGGTGGGCCTGGACGGCGGCGGTGATGCGGAGCATGCAGAGGAAGGCCGCCGAGCCCTCCTGCATCCTGGTGCCGCCGGAGACCGGCAGGGCGATCAGCGGGAGGCGTTCGGCGGTGGCGCGCTCGACGGCCCGGGTGATCCGTTCGGCGGTGGCGACGCCGATCGAGCCGCCGAGGAAGCCGAACTCGGAGGCGACCAGGGCGACCGGCCGGCCGTCGATCAGGCCGCGGCCGGTGAGCACGGCCTCGTCCAGGCCGGTGCGGGCGCGGGCCCGGTCGAGCGAGGCGCGGTAGTCGGGGTCGGCGGTGGGGAGGGGCGGGGGTTCGTCCCAGCTGTGGAAGCCGCCCGGGTCGACCAGCAGGCCGATCAGCTGGTGGGCGGTCAGCGCGGTGGCCTTGGCGGTCCGCCCGCCGTCGCCCGTGCCGTCGTCCGCGCTCGTGCCTGCGCTCGCGCTCGCCCCTGCGCCCGTGTTCGTCCCTGCGCTCGCGCCCGTGTCCATGTCCACCCCGTCAGTGATCGTTCCGGTCCGGCACGGTCCGTCACTCTATGCGGGGCGGGCGCGGCGCTGTGGGAGTGCTGTGAAGGTGTGAGGAGCCCGACAGCGCGGGCGGATGGAAGTTCGACAGCGGTCGACCCAAGGGTGGCGCGGACCGTTCGTGGACGGCTTCGGCGGGCCGGCTCCGGCGGCCAGCGTACGGGTGAAGTCGCAGATGGGACAAGCGAGTTACCCGTCGGTAAAAAGTTGATTCAAGCCTTCCGGAGTTGTCGGTGGCCCGCCACACTGATGGACATGACCCGCACTCTACGCGCGTGGAAGACCCGCGCTGCCGCCATCACCGCCGTCGCCCTGATGACCCTCGCCCCCGTCGCCGTCGCCACCGAGGCGCACGCCGACGTGAGCGGCACGGTGTGCCTGTCCGCGCTGCCGTCGCAGGCCACCGACACCCTGAACCTGATCGCCTCCGACGGGCCGTTCCCGTACTCGCAGGACGGCGTGGTCTTCCAGAACAGAGAGGGCGTGCTGCCGAGCCAGTCGTACGGGTACTACCACGAGTACACCGTCATCACCCCGGGCGCCCCGACCCGCGGTGCCCGCCGGATCATCACGGGCGAGTCCTCCCAGGAGGACTACTACACCGGTGACCACTACGCCACGTTCTCGCTGATCGACCAGACCTGCTGACCTGCTGATCTGTTGATCGAGTCCCGGTACGGCTGAGTCCACGTGCGGCTGAGTCCCGGGTCCGCGGGGGGCCCGGGGGGCCGGGCCCCGGGGCCCCCCCCGGCCCGGGCCCCCCGCCCACCACCGGGCGCCCCCCCCCCGCG
>NZ_JBHYGR010000168.1:0-17164 GCF_042738155.1 Kitasatospora sp. NPDC059088
GTCTCGGTGCGGCGGCCGCTCCCCCCCCCCCCCGCGGAGCCGGCCGCCCCCCCCCCCCCCGGGGGGTGGGGGGGGGCCCCCCCCCCCGGCGCCCCCCCCCCCCCCCCCCGCCCAGCACCTCCACCAGCGCGGTCAGGAACTCCTCCGGCCGTTCCACCTGCACGCTGTGCCCGGCCCCTTCGACGGTGACCTCGCGCACCCGCCCGCCCGCGGCGGCGTAGCGGTCCAGGACGGCGCGGGTCTGCGCCACCATCGGCTGCGCCGGGCAGGTGTCGGCGCCGGGCCAGCCCGGGACGGCGCCGATCGCCCCCAGGTGGGCCAGGTCGAAGAGCGAGGTGTCGGAGACGATCACGTCGGCCGTGCCGCGGATCCACAGGACCGGCGGCTTCGGTTCGACCGACTCCAGGTCGTCGATCCGGAAGTGGGTCGGCGCCATCGAGTTGAGCACCCCGCGGTCGCCGGGCCGGAAGCCCGGCCAGGCCCCGCTCGGGCGGCTGTCGCCCGGGTAGTGGTCCTCGCCGGTCCGGGTGGTCAGCATCGCCGCCAGGTAGCGGTCCGGGTCCGGCAGCGGCTCGCTGACGTAGGCGGTGTTCAGCACGGAGAGCGGCGCGAACGGCGACCCGGAGCCCGTTTCGCCCTCGCCCAGCAGCCGGACGAACTCGGGGGCCGCGCCGCCGGCGCCCGAGCCGGCCCCGTCGGGGGAGTTGAGCCGCCCGTCCACCCCGTGGGTGCCGCCGAACCCGTAGGGGGAGACCGGATTGACCAGGGTGAGCGTACGGACCAGCTCCGGGCGGTCGCGCAGCAGTTGCAGCGCCACGCCGCCGCCCATGCTCCAGCCGACCAGGTGGACCGGGCCGAGGGCCAGCGCCCGGAGGTAGGACAGCAGGTCCTCGCTGTGGTCGCGCAGGCCCCGGGTGGCGTCCACCGGCAGCGGCTCGGTGCGGCCGAAGCCGCGCAGGTCGGGTGCCAGCGGGCGGTAGCGGTCGGGGAGCGCGGTCATGGTCGGGTGCCAGAAGGCGCCGGAGGAGACGTTCCCGTGCACCAGGACCACGGGTTCCCCGGTGCGGCCCTCGACCTCGGCGTGGTGCACGGTGAGCCGGTCGGTGGTGACCAGTCGTTCGGTGACCAGTCGTTCGGTGACCAGTCGCTCGGTGGTCGGTTGCTCGGTGGTCGGTTGCTCGGTCGTCGGTCGCTCGGTGGTCATCCGGATCGTCCTCAGTTCAGCCAGCCGGCGACCTGCGCGCCCGCGGCGCCGTCCCAGCCGAGTTGCAGGTGGTTGGCGAGGGGGATCAGCGCGGTGCCGCCGACGGTGCCGAAGCCGGTGGTGTCCAGCGCGCTGGACACGAACACCACGCCGTCGCTGGGCCCCCGGTTCTCGTTGAAGATCCCGACGATGCTCGGCGTCCCGCCGGCCAGGAGGTACGCCGTCACCGAGGAGGGCACTCCGGCCCGGTGCAGCGGGGCGATCAGCGAGCCGGCGTCGATCGCGGCCTGGATGCCGCCGCCGTCGGTGTAGAAGCCCTGCCCGCCGTAGTAGGTGGTGTACCAGTCCTGCTGGGTCTGGTCGACGCCGAACACCGAGTCCCAGCGTGCCAGCATCTGCCGCTGCCCCGGGTAGTCGTCGTAGCCGCCCGCCGCCGTGAAGGAGAACTCCGGGTGCGCGGTGTAGGTGCCGTAGCAGGTCATGCGCAGGTGCGGGGACGGGGCGTTGACCGCGCCGCCGCACTGCGGCCAGATCGAGAAGTCGTGCGCCCACCCGTGCGCGAACGGGTAGTCGTAGCCGCCGTTCGGGCCGCCGAGGGTGATCAGCTTGCGCACGTCGCCCGCGTACGGGCGGCCCCAGGAGGGCTTCACCGAGGAGACGTAGGCCCGCGCGGACATCTCGCCCTTGCTCCAGCCCACCACGTCGACCTGCGGGACGCCGAGCTTGGCGCGGATCAGCGCGACGGCGTCGCCGACCTCCTGGGCCTGCATCAGGTTGTCGCCCTGCTTGTGGGCGAACCCGATCGCGAACACCCGGTAGCCCCGCCCGGCGAGGTTCTGCATCAGCCCGGTGTTCGGGCAGGAGGTCGAGCCGCAGCCGTACCCGCCGGACTCGCCGGGGTTGGCCCAGGCCCGGTCCGGGTTGTCGTTGGCACCGTGCACCAGCAGTACCGGGACCGGGTGCGCGCCGGTGTTCCAGCCGGGGGCCGAGTAGAGCAGGAAGCGGCCGGAGAAGGGCTGCTTGACGCCGCCGAAGAAGGTCAGCCGCTGCCCGTCCTGGTCGCCGCGGCCGTCCGGCGGGTACTGCTCCTGCCGGAAGCCGGCGGTGGTGTCGAGGTAGCGCTCCACGCGGTCCCAGCCGTTGGCGACGGTGCCGTAGGTCGCCTCCAGGGTCAGGTTGGCGGGCACCGCCGCCGCTGCCCGCCCCGCCGGGACGACCGCACCCACCAGCACCAGCACGGTCGCGAGCAGCCAACCCGCGCCTCTGCGCCCACCACTGCTTCTCCCCGAGCCGTGTTCCATGCCGCGTCCACTCCTCCGCATCGCGCCGCCGGTTCGCGACACCCTACGAACGCCGGAGTGCCCTCCCTATGGCGGCGACCCATACCCCGGCGACCCTGCTGTGGTCGCCGACCACATGGTCAGGACGCGAACCCGGGCGACCCGGCACGATGACACCCGGGGCCTCGCGCCGACCGGGTCCTCTGGCGTTCCGCCGCCCCGCCGGTGGGTTGCCGAGGACCGACCGAACACTCCCGCAGATCAGGCGAGGAGCCAGTGGGCCAGGGCTGCGTCGTCCGATGTCTTGTAGCGCGGGTGGCGGCGGGCGTCCGGGTCCGCCGCCTCGAAGGAGCGGATCCTGTCGATGACGGTGTCCGGTCCGTGCGCCCGGGACAGCGCGGCGATGTGCGGCCAGGTGAGGAGGGCGTAGGAGTCGACGGCCTCGGTGATGCCGTCGGTGGCGAGGAGCAGGTCGGTCAGGCCGTCGGTCGGCCAGGTGGCGGTGATGGCGTTCTGGCCGGCCTCGGGGTCGGCTTCGGCGATCCAGTACCCGCCGGGGCGGTTGACCTGGGTGTTCTGGAAGTCCCGCAGTTCGCGCAGGATTTCGCGGTGGCGCTCGTCGAAACCGTGGCCGTCGCGGAGCCGGGACCGGTAGAGGGACGTCTTGGGCTGGGCGTCGACGAGGTGCGCGAGACGGTCGTCCCGGAGCTGCAGGAGGGTGCCGTCGCGGTGGATGGCGGTGATCGGACTGTCGCCGAGGACGGCGACGTCGACCTGGTGGTCCGCGAGGCGGGCGACGGCGACGGTCGCGGCCGGGGAGCGCCCGGGAATCAGGTGGTGGTCGCGGGCGAGGCCGCCGATGGCGGCGGTGAGGACGTCTCGAAGGTCGGCGCGGGGTGTTCGGGTCAGCAGGTCGGCGATCCGCTCGCCGAGGGCGCCGGCGTACCAGCCGCCGCGTGGCTGCTCGTCGGTGACGGTGCTGACGCCGTCCAGGACGACCAGGGCGTGGTCGAGCACCACGATCCGGTCCTCGGTGGGGCGGTTGTCCTGTCCGGCGCGCTCGCCCGTGCGGACGACGGGCACGGTGGAGGTGGTCGACATCGGGGGTGTCCTTCGCGGGTGTGGAAGCGGTGGTCGGAGCTCAGGCGGTGTGCAGGGCCGTGGTGATGATGGCCCGGGCGTCGTCTCCGTACACGGCGGACTCGTGAAGCCGGTCGAAGGCCCGGTGGAAGATCTGGACACGGTCGCCGGTGATCGTCTCGCCCCCTCGGTAGCCCTCGACTTCGACTCGGGCGCCGTCGAAGATCCCGAATCCGTCGCCGGGGTAGACAGCGAGCCGCGCGCGGGTGGGGATGATGCCGAGGGCGAGGCCGGGCAACGCCAGGGCCTCCAGGAGGTGTTCGAGCTGGGCCCGCATGACCTCTGGGCCGCCGATGCCGGTGCGCAGCGCCTGCTCACCGAGCAGCACGTGGAAGGTGCGTCCGCCGACGCCGAAGTACTGGGCGCGGGCGACGCGCTCGGCGGCACCGGCCTCGATGTCCCGCGGGATGCCGTGCAGGTCGACGACGAGGCGCAGGACCTCCTCGGCGTAGGCGCGGGTCTGCAGGTTTCCCCAGACGAGGGCGGGGCTGTAGCCGTGGTAGTGCGTGGTCTGCTCGACGAGTCGGCGGAACTCGGCCTGGGTCGGGCCGGTCCCCTGCCGGAGAAGAGCCGGCCAGTCGATGGCGGCCGGGGCGGTGGCGGTGAGGTCCGGGGTGGGGAGGGTGGGGTCGGACATGCGGTTCCTCCTGGGAACGGGCTGCGGTGCGGGGCCTGCTGGACTGGTTTTCCCCGCCCGGCGCACGCACGCGCCGGGCGGGGACGGCGAACGCGGGGTCAGCGAGCGGGCTGCGACGGCTCGGCACCGTCGGAGCCGCCAGCGAGGGGGATGGTCGCGACCGGCTCCCAGGACAGCTCCCAGGCCGACTCGCCACCCGGACGTGGGAACTGCTGGAACGTCACGTCTAGCAGCCGGAGCGCGCTGAAGCGAACGGAGGCGTGGCTGGGCGAGATCTTCCGCAGGGCCGTCTGCAGCGCGCCGGAGGACGCATCGGCCCAGGCGTAGCCGAGCGAGATGTGGTGTCGGCCGCCGTTGTGGAGCAGCGCGCCGGGCCCGCGGACCTCGTGAATCGCATCGCGGACCCGCTCGCGCAGGTCGACCAGGCTCTCGTCGGGACCGAGGTCCAGGAAGGCCCCGGCTCGGTTGGCGATCGGGCTGCCGGCCGTGACTTCCAGCGGGCCGGTGAAGGCCAGGTGCGTGTGGAGGGCGGCGACCAGGTCGTCGCGTTCCTCCGGGGTGATCTTGTCGGCGGTGGTGTCGGCGACCATCTCGATGGTGCAGTGCAGCGTGCCGTCGCCGAGCGGCGTGATCGGGTAGGGGCTCATCGCCTCCCGGCAGTCGCCGACCAGCCGGGCCAGTGCGAGGTCGGCCTGCAGGTCCGGAACGGCGTAGACGTGCAGGACGCGGGCGCCGTCGGGCCACGGCGCGCCCTGGAACTTCGGAACGAACTTCTCCACGATCGCTTCTCCGTCACGTTGGTGCGGCAGCCGTTCCGCGTGGGGCGGCGCGGCCTCGCCGCTGCTGGGTCAGGACTGGCCGAGACGCAAACGGCGGACGCGCTCGAAGGCGTAGCAGGGGGCTGGAGCGGGGTGCTGGCGTTCCCACACCGGCCACACGCTGGAGACAGTGGCGTTGGTGCGGATTCCGGGCCGGATCCGGCGGCCGAGGTCGGAGGCGAGGCGGTCCGAGCGGGCGGCGAGTTCGGGGGTGTCGGTGTCCTGGACACCGTAGCCGCACGACATGTGCCACCAGAAGTGCGTCTCGGCGGGCGGGAGTTCCGGGCCGGCGGCGGTGAGCTCGGCCCGGATCAGGGCGGCCACCTCCCGGACATGCTCAGGCTCCGATCAGGTCGAGGTAGTGGGCGACGTACGGCGGGGTCTTGAGTGCGGCGACCTCGGAGAACGGCACCCAGGCGATGCCCACCCCTTCGTCGCCGAGCCGGATCGCGTCCTTCGGGCCGGTGTACACCGCGTGCAGGACGCGAGTCATCGCCGAGACGTGCTCGTGGCGGGGGCCGGGCAGCTCCCGGACGTCGGTGATGGTGATCCCGGCTTCCTCGAACACCTCCCGGGTCGCGGTCTCGCGCGGCGTCTCATCGTGCTCACGCCACCCGCCGATCGGGGTCCGGTAGCCCGGCCAGGCGATGCCCTCCTTGTCGTCCCTGTGGTGCACCAGCAGCTCGCCGTCCGGGGTGGTGACGAACACCACGATGCCCTCGAAGTCCTGGTGCGCCGGGGTCGGCCGCTCGATGTAGAGCACCCGGCCGGAGCGGGCGGCGCGCAGCACCTGGAGCAGGTCCCGGTACTCCTGCGGCGTCATGAAGTGGCGCCAGGTGTAGTCCGTCTCGAAGCGGAACTCGCAGTGCTCGGCCGGGTCGAGGACGATGCGGGCCTGCTGCTGATCGGTGAGCGTGCCGCCGTCGAAGACCCAGCCGATCGACGGCACGGGTCGGACGTGGTCGGCCTGCTGGTGGATGACGGCGATCAGCCGCTGTCGGCCGACCGGGTCCGGGTTCTCGGCGAGCAGGTCGAGGCCGATCTCCTCACGGGCCTCGCGCAGCGCGGTGTCGAACGGGGACTCGCCGGGCTCGGAGTTCCCGCCCGGCCAGTCCCAGCGCTCGGTGTCCACGGAGTTGCGCATTCCGAGGACGCGGCCCTCGTGGTCGCGCGCCAGGAAGCAGGCCCACGTCATCGGCCGGTCGATCGTGCCCAGGTAGCGGCTGGCGGGCTGCCACCCCGCGGCGAGGCGGTGGGTGAGCCAGGCGATCACCTCGCGGTAGCCGTCGCTGGTCGGCGGCAGTTCGTCCGGGCGGAACCAGCCGAAGGCGTCGTGCTCGGAGAGGGTCACCGCGGTCTCGTCCGGGACCGTGCAGGTGAAGACGAACTGACGGGTCAGGCGGCCTCGGGTGTCGACGAAGTCCAGGGCCCGCACGTACTCGATGTCGGAGCAGTGGAGGCCGGCCTCCTCGGCCAGCTCCCGGATCGCCCCGTCCCGGGGGTCCTCGCCGTCGTTCAGCCCGCCGGCCGGGTAGTCCCACAGGCCGGGCAGCACGTCGTCCTGCTTGCGGCGCAGCATCAGGATGCGGCCCTGCGGGTCGCGCACCACGGTTCCGGCCGCGAGCTTCTGGATGCCTTCGGTCAGGGCCTGTTCGGCGAGCAGCTTGTACGAGATCATGCGGTGGTCTCCTCCTTCGTACGGTTCCAGTCGCCCCAGGCTGTGACCGGCTGCCCGGCCAGGGTCTCGGCGACCTGCCAGAGCTTCCCTGAGCGGGAGCCCTTCACAAGGACGACGTCGCCGGGGCGTACCTCGCTCTGGAGCCAGGCGACGAACGGGCGCGGGCAGTGGCCAACACGCCGGCCTTGCGGCCGGAGATGAGTTCGGCGTCGCTCTCGGGCGGCAGGTACTCCATCATCTCGGCTTCGTCCTCGGCCGTCAGGTCGAGCTGCTGCGTGCTGCTCAAGCGGTGCCCTCCCAGCCCTCGGTCTTGGTGCGGATGGTGCGCAGGTGCTCGGTGAGGAACCATTCGGGGTCGCCGCCGAGCATGCAGAGCGTGACGAGGGCGGTGAGGGCGGTGTCGCACGCCTCGGCGCGCACGTGGTCCCAGGTGTGGGAGTGGCCCTTGTTCGGGCTGACCCCGAGCGCTCCGATGATGGCCTGGGCGAGTTCGCCGGCCTCCTCCTGGACCTTGAGTCCTTGCAGCATCCGGAGCTTTTCGGGATCGTCCTTGAAGCGCGAATTCAGCTTATTGGCAACCAAGTTGGCAACTTGCAGCAGCTCTTCCATGGGGGTTGATCCTGCTCCCTGTTCGATTTCGCATCCAAGCGCCGGGAGGTTCCCGGCGGTTCTCGGCGAGCCCGGGTCGAAGACCCCGAAGAGCACGTTTTCGATTCGGGTCGGGCCGCTCACCGCGAGGTCGGGTCCTCCTGAGGCTGGGGGTGGCCGGGCAGGCCGGGGCGGTCGGATCAGGGTGGAGCGTGTCGAGGCCGGGCGCCGGGCTGCCGTTCACCACCGGGACGGCTGCCAGCTCCACCAGGTCCGGCGGCTGGGCGTCGTTGCCCTCCACGTCCACGGCGACAACTCGGGGCCAAGTGCTGTAGTCCATGCGTTCCCCACGGGCGCCGGTCATGTCTGGACGAGCTCCCGCCTTCCGGAGGCGGCGTCGAATCCGTGGGTGGAGAACGCGCGCCCGCCAGCCAGGTGCGCTTCCACCGCGGCCTTGGAGGTCGGGAACATCGGACTGAGCATGACGTCGGAGGCGGGGTGCCAGCGCACCTCCAGGTGTTCGTCCGGCTCGACGTCGGCCAGCTCGCCCGTGAACTCGCTGGTGGCGAAGACGAAGAGGACGAACCCGCCGTGCTTCCGCCGAAGGAGCAGGATCCGGCCGCGGTCGCGGATCAGGCACCCGGCGCCGAAGCGCTCGATGCCGTCACGAGCAGCATCCTCCACGGGGGCCAGGACGGACGGCGGGACGTTGCGGCACATACGCTGCTCCTCGGGTCCGGACCGCTCGGGTTGAGCTGGGCCGATACGAGCTGAGCCCTTCATGTGCGTCCTGGCGTCATGATGGGTCATCAGGGATCACGTGTGGCAGCCGCGATGGGCCCTGATCTGGCGGGATTTGGACTGATGGACACCAGTCGGACGCCCTTTCGATCACTGAGGATCAAGTGGGTTCAGAGCCATCGGGTGTTGCGATCTTCGTGGAGCGATGCGCCTCCCCTGGTGTTCCGCCGCCCCGCCGGTAACATGAGTACCCCTCACGTTTCCGTCGTGTTCGCGCCAGGAGGCTGTCATGCCCGACCGCTACGACCTGCCGGCGGGGTTCCGCTGGGGTGCCGCCACCGCCGCCTACCAGATCGAGGGGGCGGTGGCGGAGGACGGCCGCGGCCCGTCCGTCTGGGACACCTTCACCGCCCGCCCCGGGGTCGTCCGCGACGGCCACACCGGCGCGGTCGCCTGCGACCACTACCACCGCTACCCCGAGGACATCGCCCTGATGAAGGGCCTCGGCCTCGACGGCTACCGCTTCTCCCTCGCCTGGTCGCGGATCCTGCCCACCGGCAGCGGGCCCGTGAACCCCGCCGGACTCGCCTTCTACGACCGCCTGGTGGACGCGCTGCTGGAAGCGGGCATCACCCCCCTCCCCACCCTCTTCCACTGGGACCTCCCGCAAGCCCTGGAGGACCACGGCGGCTGGCTCAATCGCGACACCGCCCACCACTTCGCCGACTACGCCGCCGTCGTCACCGACCGCCTCGGCGACCGCGTCCCCACCTGGATCACCCTCAACGAGCCCTTCGTCCACACCGTCTTCGGCTACGCCCTCGGCACCCACGCCCCCGGCCGCACCCTGATGTTCGAGGCCCTCCCGGCCGCCCACCACCAGCTCCTCGCCCACGGGTTGGCCGCCTCCGTCCTCCATGACCGCGGCCTGGAGGTGATGCTCTCCAACAACCTCACCCCGGTCGAGCCGGCCACCTCCTCACCCGAGGACGCGGCCGCCGCCGCGGCCTACGACGCCCTGCACAACCGCCTGTTCGCCGACCCCGTCCTCCTCGGCCGCTATCCCGACCTCTCCGCCCTCGGCGTCCCCGACGACATCTTCGGCGCCGTCCACCCCGGCGACCTCGACCTCATCCACACCCCCGGCCTCGACGCCCTCGGCCTCAACTTCTACAACCCCACCCGCGTCTCCGCCCCCACCGAACCGGGCCTGCCCTTCGACCTCGTCGACATCCCCGAGGCCCCCCACACCGCCTTCGGCTGGCCCGTCGTCCCCGACGCCCTCCGCCAACTCCTGATCCACCTGCGGGACTTCTACGGCAAGGCCCTGCCGCCCATCACCATCACCGAGAACGGCTGCTCCACCGCCGAGGACCTCGACGACACCTTCCGCATCGACTACCTCGCCACCCACCTCGACGCCCTCGCCGCCGCCACCGCCGAAGGCCTCGACATCCGCGGCTACTACACCTGGTCCCTCCTCGACAACTTCGAATGGGCCGAGGGGTTCAATCAGCGCTTCGGCCTCGTCCACGTCGACTTCGCGACCCAACGCCGAACCCCGAGGGCGTCGTATGCCTGGTACCGCGACCTCATCGCCGCCCACCGGAGGCGGTCCACCACGTAGGTGGGCCGATCCTTCCCGTCACCTTGCTGTGGCGAAGTGGGGAAGTGGCGAAGTGGCTCCGTGACCGCCGCCCTGACCGGCTGGGCTGACTCGTCCTCCGCCGCCGGCGCGGGTGAGAGGCGGCGGTCGGCCGGAGCGCCGCTGTGCCGGCGCCTACAGCCGGCGGAACACGGAGATCAGGGTTTCGATCTCCTGTGCGGAGAGCTTGTCGGTGAGGTGGCGGCGTACTGCGGTGTCCAGGCCGGGGTGTACGGCGGTGATGGCCGCCCGTCCGGAGTCGGTGAGGGCGACGGTGACGCCGCCGGCGCGTTCGCGGGTGACGAGTCCGCGTTTGCCCATGCGGGTGAGCTGGTGGGAGACGCGCGTGCGGTCCCAGCCGAGTGACGCGGCGAGCTCGCTCTGGCGCAGGCTGCCTCCCGCCTTGTTGAGGTCGGCGAGGATCGTCAGGTCCGGTTCGGACAGGCCCGCCGCCTCGGCGGTGTCCGCGATCACGCGGGCGCGGACGACCTCGTGGGCGCGTTTGAAGGCGCTCCAGAAATCGACGGGCCCGCCCATGGCGTCGGTCGTGGCCTCGTCCGGAGCGGCGGCCTCCGCGTTCGGTGTTGACATATCAACGCGCCTCTTCCTAGTGTTGAGATGTCAACGCTAGCAGTCGGCTGCGCCCTCGGCAGCCCCTGTCGGCCGCGTCCATCCTTCCCGCCCCGCAGGAGGCACCGTGCAAACCCGACCCCTTGGAGCCGGCGGCCCGCAGGTCCCCCCGCTCGCACTGGGCTGCGCCGGCATGTCCGACCACACGGCCCCCGCCGACGAGGCCGACGCCATCGCCACGATCCGCACGGCCCTCGACGCCGGCGTCACCCTCCTCGACACCGCCGATTTCTACGGCATGGGCCACAACGAGGACCTCATCCGCCGTGCCCTGCGTGCCGGCGATCGCGAAAAGGCGCTGCTGAGCGTCAAGTTCGGCGCTCTGCGCGGCCCCGACGGATCCTTCGTCGGCATCGAGGGCCGTCCCGCCCACGTGAAGAACGCGCTCGCCTACTCGCTGCGCCGCCTCGGCGCCGACCACGTCGACATCTACCGCGCCGCCCGCCTCGCCCCCGACACCCCGGTCGAGGACACCATCGGCGCCCTCTCCGAGCTGGTCCAGGCCGGGTACGTGCGGCACATCGGGCTCGCCGAGGTGGGGCCCGAGACCATCCGCCGTGCCCATGCCGTTCACCCGATCTGCGATGTTCAGATCGAATACTCCCTGTTCAGCCGTGGTCCCGAGGCCAACGGCATCCTGGACACCTGCCGCGAGTCGGGGATCGGCGTCACCGCCTACGGGGTCCTCGCGCACGGCCTGCTCACCGGCACGTACCGGCAACCCGCCGGAGGCGACCCGCGCGCCCACTGGCTGCCCCGATTCCACCCCGACAACCTTGCCGCGAATCTCACCCTCGTCGAACGGTTGCGGCCTCTCGCCGACGCGCGCGGCATCAGCGTCGCGCAACTCGCCACCGCCTGGGTCATCGCCCGGAGCCGCGAGCGCGGCACCGTCGTGGCCGTCCTGGGCGCCCGGCGACCCCACCGCGTCGCGGAGGCCCTGGCCGCAGCCGACGTCGCCCTGACCGACGCGGACCTCCGCGCGATCGACGAGGCCGTCCCAGCCGATGCGGTGGCCGGAACCCGCTACGCCGCGCCCCTCATGGCGCTGCTGGACTCCGAACGCGGCCCGGATCCGTCGGCAAGCGCACGGAACTGACCGCCGACGGCCGACCGGACTCCCGTGCCCACCGGGCGCGGATCTCCGCCCCATCCACCCACAGAACAGGCTGCGCATCGTGAACACCTCTGCGTCACCGCTCACCGAGCTGGTCCGGTCCGAGAAGCCGATCGGAGTAGGGATCATCGGCCTCGGGGCGCACGGCAGTTGGGCCGAACGCTCCCACCTGCCGGCGCTGCGGGCCGTCCCGGGGTACGAGTTGAAGGCCCTGAGTACGAGTTCGAAGCAGTCGGCGGAGCGTTCCGGACAGAAGCACGGCGTCTCCCGAACCTTCGGGACGGCGGCCGAACTGGTCGCCTGCGAGGAGGTGGACCTCGTGGTCGTGGCGGTGAAGGTGCCGCACCACCGGGAACTGGTGCGGACGGCGCTGAGCGCGGGCAAGAGCGTGCTGTGCGAGTGGCCCTTGGGCAACGGGCTCGCGGAGGCCGAGGAGATGGCGCGGGAAGCGCGCAGCCGCGCTGTGCCGACCGTCGTCGGACTCCAGGCGCGGTCGCATCCGGCCCTCGCGTACGCACGGGATCTGGTGGCCGACGGCTACGTGGGGGAGGTGCTGTCGACGACGGTCGTCGGCTCCGGCGGTGCCTGGGGCGCCACCGTCGGCCCCGGCGATCACTACGTGCTCGACGCCGCCAACGGCGCAACACTGCTGACCATTCCTTTCGGCCACACCCTCGACGGACTCGCGTCCGTCCTGGGGGAGCCCGAGGGGCTGCGGATCCGACTGGCGTCGCGGCGTACGTCGGCCATGGACACCGAGAGCGGACAGCCCGTGCCCATGACCGCCGCTGACCAGGTGGTGGCCTCGGGACGGCTGCCGGGCGGCGCGGTGGTCACCTTCCACTACCGCGGAGGCATGTCCCGGGGCACCAACTTCCGCTGGGAGATCAACGGCACCGAGGGCGACCTCGTCCTCACCGCCCCGGTCGGCCATCCCCAGCTCAGCCCGGTCGCCCTCGAAGGCGGCCGCGGAACCTCCCCCGGACTCGCTCCCCTGCCGGTGCCGGAGTCGTACGTTCGCGTCCCGCACCTCGATCCCCGAGCCGACGCGCCGCTCTACGCGGTCGCTCACGCCTACCAGAAGTTCCTGGACGACCTGCGCGAGGGCACGTCGGCGGTACCCGATTTCGCGCACGGCGCCGCCCGGCACCGCAGCATCGAATCCGCCGTGACGACAGACCGACCTGACGTGCTGACCTGACGTGCTGATCTCACCTGCGCCCGCGGTCCGCTGTGGTGACCACCGCTGTGGCGACTACCCGACCGCCGCCGGGGAGCGGGGTGCTTCGGCGGCGGTGTGCGGCTGGTAGAAGTCGGTGTGTCCTTCGACGTGGAGGTGGGGCAGGCGGCGGTCCAGCCAGCCGGGCAGCCACCAGTTGCCGCGGCCGAGCAGGTGCATCACGGCCGGTACCAGCAGCAGTCGGACCAGCGTGGCGTCGATCAGGATGGCCGACCCCATGCCGACGCCGATGACCTTGATCGGCAGGTCGGGCGCCGGGACGAAGGCCGCGAACACGGCGACCATGATGGTCGCCGCCGCGGTGATCACCCGCGCGGTGCCCGCCAGTCCGCTGACGATGGACTCCGCGTTGTCGTCGGTGCGCAGCCAGGCCTCACGCATCCGGCTCACCAGGAAGACCTCGTAGTCCATCGAGAGGCCGAACAGGACGGCGAAGGTCAGCACCGGGACGAAGGCCGGCAGCGGGGTGGGGCTGTCGATGCCGATCAACCGGCCGGCGGTGCCGCCTTCGAGGACGAGGGCGACCACGCCGTACGCGGCGCCGACGGAGAGCAGGTTCATCACCGCGGCCTTGAGGGCGACGGCGAGGCTGCGGAAGGCCACCAGGAGCAGGAGCATCGACACCGTGACCACGCCGCCGACGAGCAGCGGGATGCGGCCGGCGATGTTGTCGGTGCTGTCGATCGCGGCGGCGGTCGCCCCGCCGACGTGCACCCGGACGCCGGGGCCGACCGCGGCCGGGATGACGTGATCGCGGAGGTCGCGGACGAGGGTCTTGGTGGCGCTGGACTGCGGACCGCTGTCCGGGACGACGGTGAGCAGCAGCGAGCGGCCGTCGGCGCCGGGCACCGGCGGGCTCACGGCCGTGACGCCGGGCACCGCCTTCAGCGCGGCGGGCAGCGAGGCCGTCGCGTCGGCGGGGGTGCCCGGCGCCGACTCGGCGACCAGGACCAGCGGTCCGTTGCTGCCCGGTCCGAATCCGGCGGCCACCGTGTCGTACGCCAGCCGGTTCGAGCGCCCGGCGGGGTCGTTGCCCGCGTCGGGGAAGCCGAAGCGCACGCCGAGGAACGGCGCCGCGAGCGCCAGCAGGACGACGACCCCGGTGACGGCGCCGAGGACGCGGTGACGTTCGACGAGCCTGCTCCAGCGCAGCCAGCCGGCGCCCACCGGGCTCCCGCCCCGGGCGGCGCGGCGCCGGGGCACGGGCAGCCGGAGGCGCTCGACGTGGCGGCCGAGGTAGCCGAGCAGGGCGGGGAAGAGGGTGGCGGACGCGGCGATCACGACGAGCACGGAGAGGATCGCCGAGACCGCGGCGCCGCGCATGAACGACAGGCCCATCGCGAACAGCCCGAGCATGCTGACCACCACGGTCATCCCGGCGACCACGACCGCGCGGCCCGCGGTGTCCAGCGCGGCGACCGTGGCGGCCTCGGGGTCGAGTCCCTCGGCGCGCCACTCGCGGAACCGGGTGACCAGCAGCAGCGCGTAGTCGATGCCGACGCCGATGCCCAGCATCGCGGCGAGCGAGGTCGACCAGTCCGGGACCGGCATGATCGCGGCGAGGACCGGCAGCAGGGCGCTGCTGACCGCGAGCCCGCCGAGCGCGGTGAGCATCGGCAGGCCGGCGGCCACGACCGAGCCGAAGGTGATCACCAGGATCACGGCGGCGGCCGCGATGCCGATGGCCTCCGAGCCGATCGCGCCCTGCTCGGCCTGCTGGACCGCCATGCCGCCGAGGTGGACGCGCACGCCGCCGTCGACGGAGCGGGCGAGGTCGAGCAGCCGCTGGGTGTCCGCCTTCGGCATGTCGGGGGCGACGGCGATGTCCAGGCGGATCTGCCCGAGGGCGGTGCGGCCGTCGGCCGACACCCTGCCGCGCGGGCCGTACGGGTCGTCGATGCCGTTGACGTGCGGCACCTGGGCCATCCGGGCGAGCAGGTCCTTGACCCGGTCGCGGGTGGCGGCGTCGGTCACGCTGCCGTCGGTGGTCAGTACCAGGCTGATCGACTCACCGCCCAGCCCGGGGAAGTCCCGTGCCAGCAGCTGCTGGGCCTGCTGGGAGTCCGAGCCGGGCGCGGTGTAGTCCGCGCTGTACTTGCCGCCGAGGCCGGCCGAGAGGCCGAAGGCCGCGCCGGCGGCGAGCAGCCAGAGCAGCACCGTGCGGCCCCGGTTGCGGAAGCTCCAACCGGCTATTCGGCCGAGCGGGCCGGGCCTGTGCGGCCCGTTCCCCCCGGCGGCCGTCCGCCGGTCCTCGCGCGGTCCCTGGGACATAGTGGTCCTCCGTGCGTCGTCAGGGGCGCGGCCCCCGGCAGAGCGTTACGCTTCATAACGGGTCTTATGAAGCGTAACGTTTCCTTCGACGGGTACGGATTGTCAATGCGGTGACCGGTGCAGCGAGCCGATGGAGATGTGATGACGGGTGGGGCGACCGAGGAGGGCGGGGGGCGGAGCCGCCGTGAGCGGCTGCGCGCCGACACCGTGGAGGAGATCAAGCACACGGCCCTGGGCCTGATCGTCGAGCGCGGCGCGGCGAACCTCCGCTTCACCGACATCGCCCGCGTCATGGGGATGACCCCGCCCGCGCTGTACCGCTACTTCGCCGACCGGGACGAGCTGCTCACCGCCCTGGTCGCCGACTCGTACGACAGCCTGTCGGACGCGTTGGCGGCGACCGGCGGGACCGTGCCGCCGGACGACCTGGACGGACGCTTCGTGGCCACCTGCACCGGCTACCGCACCTGGGCGCAGCGGAATCCGGAGCGCTTCGCCCTCATCTTCGGCTCCCCCGTGCCCGGGTACGCGGCCCCGCCGGACGGGCCGACCGTGGTGGCCGCCCGGCGGGCGATGGAGCACATGGCCGAACTCGTCGCCGACACGGCCGAGCGCGGCCGGCTCGGCAGCCCACTGGTGCCGGACGCGGGGGAGGCCCTGATGCTGGCCTGGGCCACCGTGCACGGCTTCGTCGCCCTGGAGGCGCACGGCCACTTCCACGCGCTCGACCAGGACGCGCGGGACCGCCTCTTCGCGGTCCAGGCGGGCGTCGCCGCGCGCACCGCGGGCCTGTCGCCGGCCGCGGACCGGTGGTGACCAGGGCCCGCGCGGCGGACGGTCACAGCCGCCGCTGACGTATCGCCACCCGTCCGACGGGTGTCCCGGTCGATCCTCGGTGGGCCCCGGCGGCGGCGGGCACCGCGCGTGGCGCGGCCGAACGGGCGAATCCCACCCGCTGACGGGCGGTGACCGTACGTACGGCTCGACACCGGTCGGCCACGGAGTGTAGCCATACAGTGCTTCGGCCGGTGTGGTGCACGTGGGGCGGGAGAGGGACCGGTGGCCCGTGCGGTCGGGACGGGGCGCCGGGCAGGATGGGGTGCGGCAGGGAGGTGGGCGGATGAGAGGGCTCGGCGTCGGCGGTGCCGGGGTTGCCACGGCCCTCGCGGCCGCCGGGACCACGCTGGTGTGCGTGGCGGCCTGGTCGCTCCTCGCGCTGACCCACCCCGGGGTCGGGGGCGTCAGCGACCAGTACCTCTACAACGGCGTCTGGGTGGCGGTTGGCCTGGCGTTCACGCTCGCCGGCCTGTTCCTGGTGGTGAACCGGAACGGCCAGGCCCTGGGGGCGCTGCTGCTGTTCGCCGGTCTGCTGCAGTCCTTGCGCATGGTGACGCTGCTGGCGGCCGCGTTGGCCGGAGCCGGACCGACGGCCGTCACGGTGGTCGCGGGGGTGATGCTGGCCGCCGACATCGCCAACGCCTCCGTGGTGATCGGCTTCCCGCTCTGGCTTCCCGACGGCAGGTTGCTCGGCGGGGCCTGGCGCGGCATCACCGCCTCGGTGGCCGCCTGGAGCGCCCTGCTCGCCTTCGGCAACACCGCCCAGGTGCCCGCGTGGTACGGCCTGCCCAACCCGCTCCACCACACCGCGCTGTTCGCCTGGCTGGACGGGTGGCTCAGCCCGTACGCCGTCAGGGAGTTCGCCGCGACCCTGGTGTTCACCCTGACGGTGGCCGCGGTCCGCTGCTGGCGCCTGCCCGGACCGCACCCGTACCTGCGGGCGGTGATCGCCGCCTACCTGCTCTGGTGCGTGCTGGCCGTCGTCCCGCACTTCGTCGGCGAGTGGCTGCCCTACGCGGTCGTCGTGGCCGGTGAGGCCGCCTGGATGCTGGTGCCGATGGCCGCCTTCCGCCGTGACCGCCAACTCTCGCTGGACCGGGCCACCCGGCGCTACCTGGCGGCGTTCGCGTTCTGCGCGCTGCTGTTCGTCGGCGCCCTGCTCACCGCCTGCCTGACGTACCGCCTGCTGCCCACCGCCGGGCCCGGCGCGCGTTGGTGGCAGGTGGTGGCGGCCGGGGCCGTGGGTGCGCTGCTGCGGCCCCCCCCCCGCCGCGGGTGGGGCGCGCGGGGGCCGGGGTACGACGGGGCGCGCGCGCCCACCCGCGACCGCGGGCGGCT
>NZ_JBHYGR010000169.1:0-17159 GCF_042738155.1 Kitasatospora sp. NPDC059088
CCGGGGGGGGGGCCCCCCCCGCCCGCCGCGGGGCGGGCCGGCCCGGGGCGGGGGGGGCGGCGCGCCGCGGTACCCCCGTAACCGCGCCTCGCCGCCGGACGGGCCCGACACCGTCGGGCCAAGCCTTCATCCTCGCCCCGGGACGAGGACGACGACCACGACGTTGACCTGACGTTGACCTGACACTTGGCCTCCGGGGGACTACGCTCAGGCGCGATCCGGGTCGGCCGGGCGGGGCGGCGACACGGTGCGCAGGGAATCCGGAGGGAACGGGTGGGGGCTGCTGCTTTCGCCGCGCTGCTGCGCGAGCGACGTCTGTCGGTGGGGTGGAGCCAGGACGAACTGGCCGACCGCTCAGGGGTGTCGGCCCGGTCGATCAGCGCGCTGGAGGCCGGTGGCCGCCGACCGCGGATGTCCTCGGTGGTCCGGCTCGCCGAGGCCCTCGGCGTCGCCCCGGACGCCCGGGCCCACTGGCTGGCCGCCGCCCGGGAGAGCGATGCGCCTCCCGCCGTGCCCGCCCCGGAGAGCGCGCCGCCGCCCTCCCCGCCGCCGCTGCCCTCCCCGGGGGCCTCGGGCCCGCAGCAACTCCCCATGGCGATCCGGCACTTCACCGGCCGGGCCGGTGAGCTCCGGGCCCTCGACGCCCTGCTCGCCGACGTGACCCCCGGCTGCGGCGCGGTCGTGATCTCGGCGATCGCCGGCACCGCCGGTGTGGGCAAGACCAGCCTCGCCGTGCACTTCGCCCACCGGGTGGCCGACCGCTTTCCCGACGGCCAACTCTTCGCCAACCTGCGCGGGTTCGACCCGGCCCGGGCCCCGGTCGACGCCGCCGACGTGGCCCGCGGCTTCCTGGACGCCCTGGGCGTCCCGGCCCTGCGGATCCCCGCCGACCCCGACGGGCAGCTCGCGCTCCTGCGCAGCCGGCTGGCGGGCACCCGGACGCTGATCGTCCTGGACAACGTCCGGGAGGCGGAGCAGGTCCGCCCGCTGCTGCCGGGCTCCACCACCTGCCTGGTCGTGGTCACCAGCCGCAACCGGCTGCCCGGCCTGGTCGCCCTGGACGGCGCGGTGCCGATCGCCCTGGACGTGCTCTCCCGCGAGGAGGCCCGCGAACTGTTCGCCCGCCGCCTCGGCGCGACCACCGTCGCCGAACAGCCCGACGCGGTCGACGAACTGATCGAGCTGTGCGCCCGGCTGCCGCTCGCCCTCAACATCGCCGCCGCCCGGGCCGCCGACCACCCCGGCACCCCGCTCGGCGTCTGGGCGCGCGAGCTGCGCGACTCCCGGGCCCGCCTGGACCTGCTGTCGGCGGGCGACAGCCACGCCGACGTCCGCCTGGTGCTCTCCTGGTCCTACCACGCCCTGGCCCCGCAGGCCGCCCGGCTGTTCCGGCTGCTCGGCCTGCACCCGGGCCCCACCATCAGCGTGCCGGCGGCCGCGAGCCTCACGGGCCGCCCGCCGACCGAGACCCGCGCCCTGCTGGACGACCTGCACCGGGCCCACCTGATCACCGCACCCGAGCCCGGCCGGTACACCTTCCACGACCTGCTGCGCGCGTACGCCGCCGAACAGGCGGCCGCCCTCGAACCACCGCAGGGCCGGGCCGGGGCGACCCGGCGGATGCTCGACCACTACCTCCACACCGCCCACCGCGCGGCCGGGCTCGCCTACGCAGACGACGCCTCCTGGCACCCGCTCGACCTCGCCCGCCCCGCCGCCGGAGTGACACCCGAACAGCTCACCGACCGGCAGCAGGCGCTCGCCTGGTACCGGGACGAACAGCCCGTGCTGGAACGGATCGTCGACGCCTCGCACGCGGCCGGGGCCGACCTGCACACCTGGCAACTGGTCGGCGCCCAGGTGCCCTACCTGCTCAAGTCGGGCCTGTGGCAGCAGTGGCAGCGCGCCGGCGAGACCGCGCTGGCCGCCGCCCGACGCGCCGGCGACCCCGACCGCCGGGCCCACGCCCACCGCTGGCTCGGCCAGGTGCACCGCTCCCAGGACCGCCAGCCCGAGGCCCAGCGCGAACTACGCCTGGCCCTGGCCCTGTTCGAGGAGACCGGCGACCGGCCGCGCGAGGGCCGCACCAGGCTCGACCTCGCCATCGCCCACGGCGAGGTCCGGGACGACGCCGAGGCGGTGGCCGAGTCCCGACGGGCCCTGGCCCTGTTCGAAGAACTCGGCGACCCCTCCGGACAGGCCCTCGCCCTCAACAGCATCGGCTGGTACCTGGCCCAGCAGGGCGAGCTGCGCGCCGCGCTCACCCACTGCCGGCGCGCCCTGGACCTCGCCCGCGAGGCCGGCAACCTGCCCGGCCAGTCCTCCATCTGGGACAGCATCGGCTACATCCACCACCGCCTCGGCGAGTACCGCGAGGCCCTGCCCGCCTACCACGAGTCCCTCGATCTACGGCGGGCGGTCGGCGACTACTTCCTCCAGGCCGACATCCACACCCACCTCGGCGACACCCACCTCGCCCTCGGCGACCGGGAAGCCGCCCGAGCCGACTGGACCCGCGGCCTGGCCATCCTGGACGACCTCCAGCACCGCGACGCCGAAGCCGTCCGGGCCCGCCTCCACCGCCTCGACGCCGCCCCGGGCACGGACCGATAGCAGGCCTCGGATCCCGAGCCGAGCCGCTCGAACGGCGCTCTAACGCGCCGCTCCGATCCCCTCCGGCAGGACGGCCACCACGAAGGCCACGGCCTCCTCCGGCGTCTCGAAGCGCGCGAGCAACGTGCCCCCGTTCCGTACCCCGTAGAACCCCTCGTCGTGCGGCCAGATCATGGGCCCGACCCTTGTCGTGGTCCGCTTCGCCGTGATGCCGGTGGAGAACCCGAGGTTGAAGTGGCTGGTCACCGGCATCAGTTGGCGGAGCACCGGCTGGGCGTACGCCGCCGCCAACAGCGCATGCACGCGCGGGAACCGGTTCATCGGCGGCATGTGGATGCCGTCGAGTCGGCGGCACCACTCCAGCTCGACGGCACCGAGCGGCTCCCGCTCGTGCGCGAGGGCCCAAGGGCGGAACTCGATGCACGGGGCCTGCTCCCTGGTTCCCGCGAGCCCCGCTCCACCCGTCCAGGCCACCACCGCCCTGACCACCTCGGCCGGGTCGGCGGTCGACCCGCCGGCCAGGCACCGGCCATTGCTCTGGAGGTACACCCCAGAAGGTCCGACGCTGCTCGTCGGCCGGGCGCACCCACACCCGCCGGTCGAGCCCCGCGTCGACGTACGCGGCTGTGCCCCTCCACGGTCCTTCGTGCTCAGGCAGAACGACCCCGAGGCCCTCCGCCGCACGCAGCAACCTCTCCCCGAGCGTCACGCCACCCCAGTCGTCCTCGCCGGACCCCACCTCGAAGCCCATCCGACCAGTATGCCGCCGAGCGCATCGACGGTCTCCGTCGATCAGGCTACGGTCCTCCTCACCTCGGGCCGGGCGCCGGCCGGGGTCGATGCCTTCTGCTCGGACGGTGCGCGCCGAGGGCTGTGACGGCGGTACGGCGGAACTGCTGGTCCACCTGCCGGCCCTCCCCGTTCGACGGTGTCGGGGCACGCTACCACCGGGGTGACCGGCAGGTGGTCCGTCTCACGGGCGGCGCAGGAAGACGTCCTGGAGGAGGTTGGTGTCCCCCGGGACGAGGTTGCCGTCGTCGGCGTTGAAGATCACGGTGTCGCCGGTGGCATCGACCCGGGGGGCGGAGGAGGCGGCCGTGCTCTGGGCGCCGTCGCGGGTGAGGCTGACCCGCTCGGTCGTCCCGGTCCGCAGGTCGCGGCGGAAGACGTCGACGGCGCCGTTGGTGTCGCCGGGGACGAGGTTGTCGGCGGCGGAGTCGAAGTAGACCCAGCGGCCGTCGGCGGTCATCTCGCCGCCGGAGGATTCGCCGTCCGGTGTGCTGCCCGACAGCCCGGTGTCGACCTGGGTGGTCCGGCCGGTGGCCAGTTCGTGGGCGTACACGTCCAGTCGGGTGCCGCCGTGGCCGGGGCTGCCCTGGCCGTAGGACGCGAGGGAGTAGAGCAGGTAGCGGCCGTCCCGGCTGATCCGGGCGTCGTGGGCGGCGTCGCCCAGGTGCCCGGCCGCGTCCAGGCTGCCGGCGGCGATCCGGCCGGTGCCGGCCTTCCAGACGTAGTAGGGGTAGTAGTGCGGCCGGGCCAGTGCGGGGGCCGCGGTCGCGGCCGGGGTCGCGGCGGGGAGCAGGTTGCCCGCCCGCGAGCCGAAGGAGACGGTGGAGCCGTCGGCGCTGATCGTCGGGTCGAAGGAGTTGGCCTCGGCGGCCGTGCCGTCCGCGCCGACGGTGACCAGGCGGCTGGTGCCGGTCCGGCGGTCGGTGACGTAGACGTTGTTCTGGCCGGTGACCGCCGCGCCGCTGGCGAGGTCGCCGCGGTTGGACACGTAGGCGACGTAGCGCCCGTCCCGGCTGATCGACGGGCTCTCGGCGTCGTAGCGGCTCTGGTCGTCGGTGGTGGGCAGGCCGCCCGCGGTGACCAGCTCGGTGCGGCCGGTCCAGCGGTCGCGGACGTAGACGTCGCTGCGGTGCTTGGCACCGCCGGGCAGCACGTTGGTGGCACTGGCGCTGAACGCCACGTACCGGCCGTCACCGCTGATCGAGGCCTGGAAGGTCATGGCGTTCAGCTTCGATCCGTCGTCGGCGACGCTGACCCGCTCGACGTGGCCGTTGCGCAGGTCCCGGACGTAGATCTCGACGTTGTTCGGGGTACCGGGTAGCGGCAGCAGGTTGGTGGCGGTCGAGGAGAACAGGGCGTAGCGGCCGTCGTCGCTCAGGCCGAGGGCGGTCGAGTAGCCGTCGAGCTGTTCGCCCTTGGGGCCTTCGCTGACCCGGGCGGTCTCGCCCTTGGGCGGCCGGGCCTCGGCGGCGGGCATCGCGGCGCCGGCCGCGAGGGCGGCCACCAGGACGGCGGCGGCGCGGGCCGACCGGCGACGGGTGCGGGCGGTGGTCATGGATCATCCTCCCCAGATGACGGTGCCGGGCCCGAACACCCCCCGCGGCCCGGTTCGGGACGAGCCAACCGCCCGCGCGGACGGCCGGTCAACGACCGTGGGCCAGGTCGTCCGGAAACACGCCACCGCCGGGGTTTCCGGCCGAAACCTCCCGCTCCGCTACGCCGCCGGGCCGGGCCGGGCCGGTGCGGCAGGAGAGCGCCGCACCGGCCCGGGGCTCACGCCGAGGTGCCCGTACGGCCGCGGCGGCCGAGCAGTACGCCAGCCGCCGCAGCGAGCACGCCGAGCACGCCGACCACGATGCCGGCGATGCCGAGACCGCGGGCGGTCGAGTCGCTGGCGTCGGCCTTCGCCCCAGCAGCCGCAGCCGTCGCCGTCGCCGTCGGCGCTGCCGTCGCACCGCCCGACGGCGCCGGAGTCGCGGCGCCCGCGCTGTCCCCGTCGGCGGCCGCAGCCGTCAGGTGCAGCACGGGGGCCGGGTTCTTCGGCTCCGGCTGTCCGGCCTGGGGCTCCTCGATCCAGCGCACCACATTGCCGTCGCTGTACGTCTGGAGGGCCTTGAAGACCACCTGGTCGGTGCCCTCGGGCAGCGCGCCGAGCTCGACGGTGAAGTCCTGGTAGTGGCCGGGGCTGATCTGGCCGCCGGTCCAGATCACCTGGGAGACCACGTCGGTGACGTCCCCGTCGTCGGTGTGGATCGGGGTGGTGAGCTTGGTCGTGGTGATCTTGTCGGTCCAGCCGGGCACCGGCGCGACCAGCGCGGACGGGACGGGGTGGTCGGTCGGGAAGTCGATCTCCACCTTGACGGTGCTCTTGGTGTCGTCCTCGTTCGGCACCCGGAAGGCGAAGGTCCGGTCGGTGGCGTTCTTCGGGACGCTGGACGGGTCCACGATGACGTGCGCGGAGGCCGTGGTGGCGGCGGCCAGGACGGTCGCGGCCGCCAGGGCGGCAGCGGCGGCCAGGCGGGTGGTGCGGGTCAAGGGAGTCGGGCGGGTCAGGCGGGAAGCTCGCATGATGCGGTCGTTCTCCAGAGGAGGGCACGCGTGGCCGCGCACGGGCGGGCGGCGGGCCGGTGTCCGAACCGGGACGTCGTCGGCCGCCGTACGGGAGGTCGCGTGCGGTGGGTGATCGGGGGCGGGAGGACGGCCTGGCCCGGGAGCGTCCCCGCTCCGGTCACGCCGTCGCACACCCCGGCGGGCCGCGCCTGATCACCACGTGCCGTAGGAAGGCCGAGCACGCCCGGCCCGAGCGGTCGGCGCCCGAGGCCCGGCGCAGCGCGCGCCCGGGGGCGTTCAGCCCGTCCCGCAGGACCGTGAACAGGGCCAGTACGCCTCGGAGTTGAGCCGCGCAGGCCCGCCCGGTGGCCTCGGCGGCGCGGGCCGCGAGCCGGACCAGCGCCCACACCGCCGCCTCGCCCCGGCGCAGCCACCAGCCGGCGGCGAGGGTCGCGCCCAGGTGCGCCAGGAGCATCGCGGGGCTCAGCCCGACGAGCGTCGCATGGCACCAGAAGCCGAGGTGGCTCGCCGCCACGGCGGTGTGGTGGGCGGTGCCCGCGCCTGCGCTCGCCGTGACGTGCGTCATGGCAGCGCTCCGACGCCCGGCCATCCCCGGCATACCGCTCATCCCCGGCATGCCCGCCATGTCCGGCATCCCACTCATATCCGGCATTCCGGCCGTCCCACCGGTGCCGCCCCGCGCCGTCCCCGACTGCCCGGCCCCGGTACCAGCCCCGGCAGCGGCCCCGGCCGCGTGGAACAACAGGTGCAGGCCCGCCTGGCCGCCCAGCAGAGCGCCGACGATCGCCCGGGCCGAACGCTCCCGCCGCGCACCGACCACGGCGAACGCCGCGACCAGCACCCACCCGAGCAGCAGCACGCCGGGCGACAGCCGGTCCCCCGAGGCCAGCACGTGCCCGGCGGCGGACAGCACGAGGCAGACCGTCGCGAAGGGCAGGGCCCGCAGCACGCGAAGGTCGAGGGCGGCGGCGCGCACCGGTAGCGGTGCGGGCCCGGCGTCGAGGTCGGTCATGGCGGCGCCATCATGGCACGGGATCCCTGGGCCCCGTCGGGGTCTCCCCTGATTCGTCCCCGATCCGGCGCCCGGCGGCGTTTCGTCCCACCCCGCCCCGGCTACCACAGCCGTACGACCCGTCCGGGAAACCGGGCCGCAGGCCTTCATCGCGGCACGCCGGAGGGGTAGTTGAGCTTAAGCGGATCTTCAGCAAGCCCCTGTCATCCTGACCGTGCCGCGGTTCGCCGCGGCCCCAGCCGCCGCTCGTCGCACCAGGCGGCTTCCCCCGCGCCCCGGCCGCGTCCGGGCACCGGATCGTGCCCGGACGGGCACCGGAAGCCACCCGCCCCTGCCCCGTCACCGCCAGAGGATCGGCCGATCGTGTCGCAACTCCCGCACCTCCACGAGGCATCGGCGCACCACGCCGACGCGTCCCGCCCGTCCGCGCCAGCCGCCTCGACCGCCGCCGGGCGCGTCGTCATCGTCTCCGCGAGCGTGGGCGCCGGGCACGACGGCGCCGCCGCCCAACTCGCCCTGCGCCTGGCCGGGTCGGGCCACACCGTCGACCGCTGGGACTTCCTGGACCTGGTCCCCGCCGGGCTCGGACCACTGGTCTCGGAGTGCTACCGGCGGCTGCTGACCATCGCCCCCTCCGCCTACCAGCGGATCTACTCCAGCACCGAGTCCACCGGCCGGCCGGGCGCCCTGATCCGGCTGATCCAGCGCAGCACCCACCGCAAGCTGCTGCGCGCGCTGCCGCCGGACACCCGCGCGGTGGTGGCCACCTACCCGATCGCCGGGCAGGTGCTCGGCACCCTGCGCAGCCGGGGTCGGCTGGCGGTGCCCGCCGCGGTCTACCTGACCGACTTCTCCGTGCACCCGCTCTGGGTGGCGCCCGGCGTCGACCTCCACCTGGCGGCCCATCCCGTCCCCGCCGAACAGGCGCGTGCGCACGGGGCCGAGCGGGTCGCGGTCGCGGGCCCGGTGGTCGACCCCCGGTTCACCCCGACCACGGAGGCCCTGCGCACGGCCGCCCGGGACCGGTTCGGGCTGCCTCCGGGCGCACCGCTGGCCCTGCTGGTGGCCGGCTCCTGGGGGGTGGGCGAGGTGGCGAGGGTGGCCGCCGAGGTGCGGGCCACCGGGGCGGCGGTGCCGGTCGTGGTGTGCGGGAGGAACCGGGCCCTGGCGGAACGGCTGCGGGCGGACGGCGTCGAGCACGCCTTCGGCTGGGTCCGGGACATGCCCGGCCTGATGCACGCCTGCGACGTGCTGGTGCAGAACGCCGGGGGCCTGACCTCGCTGGAGGCGTTCGCCTGCGGCCTGCCGGTGGTCAGCTACCGCTGCATACCCGGGCACGGCCTGACCAACGCGGCCGCCCTCGACCAGGCGGGCCTGGCCCCCTGGGTCCGCGACCCGGCGGAGCTCGCGGCCGTGCTCACCGCCATGGTCGACGGGCCCACCGGGCGCCGGTACCGGGAGGCGGGGCTGGCGCTGCACCGCGACGCGTCCGGGCCGGCGGAGGCCATCGCGGCCATCGCGGCCGGTTCCTCCGGCGCCGTACGGGCCGCCGGTGGCTCTCCCGGCGTACCGGGCTCCGCCCCCTCCCCCGCCCTACCGGACTCCGGCTCCGCCCCCGCCGTACCGGACTCCGCCGCCTCCCCCGCCGTACCGGCCGACGCCGCGCCCCCGGTGCACGCCGGACCGCCACCACTGATCCCCGCGCAACGCCGCCGCCCCGACCGGGAAGCCATCCCCACCCGCGCCTCCGCTCCCACCCCACGCCGCCCCGACCGCAGCCCCGACCGCCGCCCGGGCCGTCGCGTCGGCCTCGCGGTCGCGGCGCTCAGCGCGACCGCCTGGCTGTCCACCGCGGGCACCCAACTCGCCGTCGCCTACGGCGGGTTCGACGCCGTCGACGCCGGCCGCACCGGCCGGGCCTTCCTCGTGGTGCACCCGCCGCACGGCGGGCACCTCGACGACGCCACCCTGCGCGCCCTGTCGGCCGTGCAGGCCGCCGTCTCGGTCGACACGGACGAGGCCGCCGCCGACCCGGCCGAGGTCCGCCGCTTCGCGGCCGCCGGGCTCACCCTGGTCAACGCCGGCTACGGCCCGCCCTACCAGAGCGGGATCGTCACCCGCCGCGACTCCGTCGAGGCCGGGGCCGACGCCCTGCGCTCCGCCACCGGCGCGGGCAGCTCCTTCTTCCTCTCCAGCCGGGACGTGGACGCCCTCGACCTCGGCCTGGCCGCCTACCACCGCGAGCACCTGGTCGTCCCGGACCTCCGGATCGCCTGCGGCAGCGCCGTCACCCCGCAGCTGAGACCCGGCCAGATCGTCCTGGTCGAGTGCGGCAGCGCCGATCCGGCGGGGCTCACCACGACCATGAACCGCCTGCTCACCTCCCACCGCCCGCCGCGCCTCGGCGCGCTGAACTCCCTTTCCTGAGGCCCCCATGAAGCCCCGCGCGCTCCCGCTGCTCGGCGCCGCCGCTGCCACCGCCGCCGTCGCCGCCACCGCCCTCCACGCGGCTCCCGTGCTCTCCACCTACGGGCCGCTGCGCAACCGGCTGCTGCCCCGGCTCGCCGGGACGGGCCGCCCCGACCACGTGGCCCTCACCTTCGACGACGGCCCGGACCCGTCCTCCACGCCCGCCTTCCTGGCCCTGCTCCAGGAGCGCCAGGTGCACGCCACCTTCTTCCTGCTCGGCTCGATGGCCGTCCGCGCGCCCGCGCTGGTGCGGGAGATCGCCGACGCCGGGCACGAGATCGCCGTGCACGGCTGGGCGCACCGCCCGCTGCTGCTGCGCGGGCCGCGCGCCACCTACGAGGACCTGCGCCGGGCCCGCGACACCGTCGCCGACCTCACCGGCACCGCGCCGCAGTGGTTCCGGCCCCCGTACGGCGTCATGAGCGTGGGCGCCCACCTCGCGGCCCGCCGGCTCGGCCTGACCCCGGTGCTGTGGACGAGCTGGGGCGAGGACTGGACCGGCCGCGCCACGCCGGACACCGTCCACCGCACCGTCACCGCGGACCTCTACGGCGGCGGCACCGTCCTGCTGCACGACTCGGACTGCACCTCGGCCCCCGAGGCCTGGCGCTCCGCCCTCGGCGCCCTGCCCCGGCTGCTCGACCACTGCGCCACCCGGGGCTGGCAGGTCGGCCCGCTCTGCGAGCACGGGGTCGGGGCGGGGCCCCGAGGCGGCGCGGCCTGAACCGGACCGACCACGGAACCCGGCGCGTCAACCGACGACGGAACCCGGCGCGTCGGCGGCCCCGGCGCGTCAGCCCGAAACGGACTGCGGCCCGGCCGCGATGCGGGCCGCCCGGGCGCACACCCGCCGCAGCAGCGCGTTCAGTTCGGTGCGCTGGCCCTTCGTCAGCGGGGCCAGCAGGTCCTCCTGGACGCTGGCGGCGTCGCCGTGCAGCCCCTCCAGGGCGGCCTCGCCCGCAGCGGTGAGGGTCACCACCTCGTGGCGGCCGTTGACCTGGACGACCATCGACTGCACCAGCGCGGCGGCCAGCAGTTCGTCGAGCGCCCCGGAGACCTCCGCCTCCGGCAGGCGCAGCCGGGCGGCGAGGTCGGGCCGGGCGTGCGCGCCCTGCCGGGACAGCGCCGCGAGCACCGACAGGTGGGTCTGACCCATCCCCCGGGCCCGCCAGCGGTCCGCCAGCAGGCCGTCCGCCGCCCGGCCGGCCGCGGACAGCAGGTAGACCGTCTGCTCGAAGGGACTCGACGATCCCTTCCGCCCGTCGTACACGTGCCATCCAATCGCTGGGAGAGGGCTGCACCACCTCCGGTCCGGGCCCCGGAGTGCCGACGCCCATGCCCGCGCCGGGCCGAGTCGTACCGGCGGTGAGCGGTACGGAACGCGCGGAGGGCGCGAGGACCACGGGCACGCGGTGCCGCGGACGGGCGGGAGCAGCCACACCCTACCCACGGTCGGCGGCTCCGGTCTACATCGATGTCGTCGAACCGCGAGGTCACCGGCCCCGCGCCGCGCACCCGGACCGGGTCACGCTCCGACGGCCGGTCGACGTATCTCCGCACCCGGGCACGTGTCGGTCGTACAGAGACCTTTCGGGCTCCCGCATACTCGCGATCGCTGTTCGAGGGCGCCTACGCCGCGCCCGGCAGCCGACCCGAGCACCCGCCCCGAGCCCGCCGGAGGACCCGTGACCACACCCCCGACCACCCCCGACCCCGATCCGGTCGTCGCGGCGCCGACGTACCTGGCGGACATCCGCACCTACTTCCGCCCCGAGGACGTGGCCCACATGGCCACCAAGGGCATCGACCTCGGCACCTACGACGGGGTGAAGCAGAACGCCCTCACGATCTTCGCCCACACCTCGCCGCCCAACGCGGGCATGCCCCCGGACGCGGCGGGCAAGTGGAGCGCCAACCGCTCGCAGACCTTCAAGAACTGGATCGTCAACGGCTTCCCGCTCGGCACCTCGACGCCGGTCACGACGCCGCCCGGCGGGGCGGCCCCGGCCCGGCTGCGCAAGGACGTCACCACGCTCACCGACGCCGAATTCGCCCTCCTGACAACGGCGTTCAACGGCGTCATGGCCCGCTCCAGCACCGCACCGGACGGCTACTTCACCCTGGCCGGGCAGCACGGGCTCCCCAAGGCCTGGTGCCTGCACCACGAGCCCCGCTTCAACCCCTGGCACCGGGTCTACCTGCGCGAGTTCGAGGACGCGCTGCGTTCCGTCCCGGGCTGCCAGGACGTGACGCTCCCCTACTGGGACATCTCCACCCCGCTGCCGGACCGCCTCCAGCACCCGCCGTTCGACCAGTACGTCCTGCCGGCCGACCCCGGCGCCACCGCGACGCCGCCGGTCACCGGGCTCTTCCCGTACACGACCGAGCGCTACCCGGTCGCCGAGATCACGGCGAACGTGACGAGCTTCGGGGTCCTCGACGACATCGCCACGTCGATGGCCCAGTCCCTCTGGGGCGCGTCCGACATCAACGGCTACCAGAAGTTCTCGATCCAGGCCCACGACAGCGGCCACGGATCGGTCGGGCCGACGATGGGCGTCCAGGAGGTCTCCGCCTTCGACCCGGTCTTCTGGTTCTTCCACTGCAACATCGACCGGCTGTGGCTGCGCTGGCAGCACCTCAACACCGCGACCACCCTGGCCGGGTTCCGCACCACCCTCGCCGGCGGGGACGACAGCTGGCTCACCGACCCGAGCTTCAACCCGCTGCCGCCGTTCACCGCGACCGCCGACCAGACCATCGCCACCGACATCGGGTACGACCGGCTGGACCTGCCCCCCGCCCCCGCGGAGACCGTCATGGAGAACCTCTCCGGCAGCATCGACGCCGCCCGCACCTTCTCCTTCCGCAGCGCCGACCCGGTCTCGGTGCGGGTGAAGGGCATCAACCGGCTGAACATCCCGGGCTCGTTCGTCGTCAGCCTGCTCGCCGACGGCGAGCCGGTCGCGAAGCGGTTCTTCTTCCAGCCGAACAACCCGCGCCAGTGCGAGACGTGCGCCAAGCACGCCACCGTCAACATCGACTTCCGGCTGACGAGGGAGCAGGTCCTGGACCGCACCCTGAGCGTCCGGATCGACGTCCCCGGGCACTCCGAGAAGGTCGGCACCGCCTTCCCCCTCGCCCAGGCCGGCCACCCCACCGTCAACGCCCGCCTCCTGGCCGGCGAGGCGTAACCCGCGGCCCCTCCCGTCGCTCTCCCCCGACCGCTCAGACGAAGGCGATGACGAGCAGGACGGCCGCCACCAGCAGCGCGACCGTCAACGCCGACGTCCCGCTGCGGCTGCCGGGGCCACCTGGGCCGCCGGAGGTGACGGCGGCCCAGGAGACGGCGGGGACCGCCACCGTGAGCACGATCGCCAGCCACCTCACGGTGCCCATCGGGACCCCGGCGACCTCGGCCCCGAAGACGGTCGTGAACATCACCAGCAGCCAGGCCGTCGCCGTCAGCAGCGCCCAGGCCGCCCGGGCGGTCCACCGCTCGACCGGGTCGGCCGCACGGAAGTTGCTGCGGGTCATCGTCAGGATCCGGGTCCAGTTCGTCACCGGAACATTCTGTCGAACCGGACTCGCGGGGGCCAGGGGCGGGCCTCCCCTGGCAGCGGGCTCGGCGGGCAGCGGGGTCAGCGGGCTCAGCGGGCTCAGCGGGCGAACTTCTGCCGCGCCGCCGGGGTGACGGGGGTGAAGAAGTTGACCAGGTTGCCGTCGGGGTCGCGGAACAGCAGCGACCGGTTGCCCCAGGGCATCGTGGTGGGACCGGCGACCACCTCGGTGAGGACGGCGGCCAGGTTGCGGTGGACGCGGTCCACGTCGTCGACCAGGAACTCGGTGATCACGCTGTGGTTGTCCGCCGGGCGGGCCGAGCCGGGGGCGAACAGCGGGACGGTACGGGTGCCGGCGATCGCGAGGGTGGCCCCGCCGATCCCCAGTTCGGCGAACTCCTCGGTGGCCCACACCGCCCGCACCCCGGTGACCTGCTCGTAGAAGGCGACGAGGCGGGCGACGTCGGCGGTGATGACGCGGATCGAGACGAAGTCCATGGGGATCTCCTTGGCTGAACCTGAAAAAACGGGACTCGGGAACCTGCACGTCGCAGGCTAGGCGGGATACCGGACAGAACCGGTCCTCTATTCCGCCTAGGCTTCGACCATGCCCCGACCCACCGCCCGCGTACTGACCCTGCTGGAGCTGCTGCAGTCCGGCGGCACCCGGACCGTCGCCGAACTCGCCGACCGGCTCGGCGTCCAGGGGCGCACCGTGCGGCGGTACGTGGACCAGCTGAGCGAGCTGGGCATCCCGGTGGAGTCGGTGCGCGGCCGCTACGGCGGGTACCGGCTCGCCCCCGGGTACCGGCTGCCCCCGCTGATGCTCGGCGAGGACGAGGCGCTGGCCGTCCTGCTCGGCCTGCTCGCCGGCCGCCGCGCGGGCCTGAGCACGGCGGAGCGCACGGCGGGCGAGACGGCGGCGGCGAAGATCCGCCGGGTACTGCCCCAGCACCTCGCCCGCCGGCTCGACTCGCTCCTGGACGCCCTCGCCTTCACGGACCGGCCCGGCGAGTTCGACACCCCGGACGCCGAGGTCCTGCTCACCCTCGCCGACGCCGTCCGCCACCGCCGACCGGTCTCCCTCCACCACACCGGCCGCGACGGGCGCCGCACCGAACGCACCCTGCACGCGTACGGGATCGTCGCCCACGCGGGCCGGTGGTACGTCACGGGCCGCGACGCCCTGATCGACGAGGACCGGACCTTCCGCCTCGACCGGATCGCGGACGCCCGCACCCTGCCCGGCTCCTTCGACGTGCCCGACGGCCCGGATCCGGCGGACCGCGTGCTGTCGGCGTTCGCCACGGCCGACTACCGGTACGAGGTGACGGTCCGGATCCACGGGACGGTCGGGCAGATCCGCGCCGGGCTCCCGGCGAGCGTCGCGCGCCTGGCGGACGACGCCGCTGAGGGCGTCGCCCTCCAGGACGACGCGACGGCCGAGCGCTGGCGGACGGTCGAGCTGCGGGCGGAGCGGCTCGACTGGCTGCCCGCCGTACTCGCCTCACTGGACCGGCCGTTCGCCATCGAGCGGCCCGACGAACTACGCGCCCTCGTCGCCGCCCTGGCCGACCGCCTCGCCTCCTACACCCGTGGCCAAGCCCCCGAACACGCCACCGGAGACACCACCGGCCACACCTGAGCCGCGCGGGCCGGCAGCCGGTGAGGCCGAACTGCCGGTCGGCGCCGCTGCGCCGGCCACGCCTTCGTCTCCAGCCAGGCGGCCCGCTCCTCGGCCAGGGTGCCCCACCACCAGGTGAACGGGGAGGTGGCGGAGTCCAGTCCCTTCCGCCACCGGTGGAGGCAGGGTCTGCCTCCGGTGCTGCGGCGGCGCTCCGATCAGGGACTCACCGTCACGGTGATGGTCTCGGGGTCGGCGGCGTTGTCCTGGTACACCGAGTCGCCGCTGTAGACGGCGGTAATGGTGTGGGTGCCTGCGGTGCGGAAGGCGGTGACCGTCCCGCCGGCGGCGCACCTGCCGAGGGAGAGGAACAGGCGTCCCGTGCCGAGGGCCGTCCCGGTGGTGGTGTCGGTGAACGTGACGGTTCCGGTGGGCCTGGTCGTGGAGCCCGCGCCGGGGCAGACGGTGTCGCTGAGCACGACCGGCGAACCGATCCGGGTGCTCCGGGGAATCGCGGTCATGGTCGTGGTGACCGGCTTGCCCACGGTGTAACTGATGATCACCTGGCCGTTCTGGTTCGCCGTCCCGATCGTCGAGGCCGCGTAGGACGTCCCGGTGCCCGACGGGGTCACGAAGCTGCTCCCGCCACCACCACCGCCACCGCTCGCCAGGGTGCCGGTCCTGTTGACGGCAGCGCTGCCGCCGCCCCCGCCGGCGAAGTACCCGCCGCCCCCGCCACCCCCCGCACCGGTGGCAGTGGCGGCACAGCCGCCGTCGATCGCCCCGCCGGTGCCGCCGGTGCCGATCGCGGTACCGACGAACCCGCTTCCCGGCGCACCCGTCGTGGCGTTGCAGAACGCGACGGTGCCGGCCGCCCCGCCCGGACCACCCGTGTTCGTGCTGGTGCTGCCGCCGCCACCGCCCTGCCCCGGCGCGGCTCCAGGGCCGGTCGCGCTTCCCGCCGTACCGCCGGTGGCGTCGGGTGTCGTCCCGCCGTTGCCCCCGTCGCCGCCCTTCAGGCTGCCCCCGGTACCCCCGGCGGCACCGCCGCCCCCGGCGACCACCAGGAAGGAGCCCACGCTGACGCTGGACGCACCGCCCCCGCCCGGCCCTTCCGCCCGGAAGCCGGTGACCGGGATGCCCCCACCCGGAGCTCCGCCGTTGAACCCGCCGGCACCCCCCGTCCCCGTGCCGTTGCAGCCCTTGCCGCCCGCGCCGCCGACGTTGACGGTGACCGTCGTCGGGGCGGTGGTCTGCGGGAGGGTGGTGACGACCCGCGCCCCCGTCCCGCCCGTCCCCGTGACGGAACAGGAGGTACCGGTGTTGTCGCCGCCGCCCGCACCGTCGGCGGTGATCGTGACCACCGCCTGCGCCGGGATGGTGAGGCTCTGCGAGCCGCCGGTGAAGGCGAAGGTGACCACCGGGTCGGCCCCTCGGGTCCGCACCGGGGTGGTGCCCGGCGCGAACCCCGTCGCCGCAGCGGTCGCGGGGATCACCCCGGTACCGGCCAGCGCCACGCACACCCCTGCCACCACCCCGGCCCGCCACCACCGCGCACGGACGTGGACGCCCGCCTCTCCTGCGACGACGGGATGTCCTGGGGCGTGGTGTCCGATCACTGGTGTCTCCCGATGTGCTGGCTGGAGGTGGGGCTTCGGGGTGCTGGATCACGCGACCGTGCAGCGGTGGCATCCCTGCTCCGGAGCGTGATCACCCGGCCCAGCGTGACGACCGGCCGGCCCTCGCGCCCCGATTGCTCCGACGGCGGCGTGCCGCACACCATCACACCGGGCGGCACCCGGCACCCGGCACCCGAACTCACCGAGCCGCGTACACCGGCGCCAGCGCGACGCCCCTCGGCAGGCATTACCGTCCTCAGCCATGACCGAGCCGACCTACCGACACGCCACTCGGGTGGCCTACGACACCGTTGCCGTCGACTACGCCCAACTCGTGCCACCCGCGTTCGAGGGCGACCTGTACGGCCGCGCGATGATCAGCACATTCGCCGAACTCACCCGGGCCGTCGACGCCGGGCCCGTCGCTGACCTCGGCTGCGGGCCCGGCCACGTGACGGCACACCTGCACTCCTTCGGGCTGACCGCGTTCGGCATCGACCTGTCGCCGGAGACCGTTGCCGTCGCCCGTCGCACGCACCCGGACCTGCAGTTCGACGAAGGGTCGATGACCGACCTGGACCTGCCGGACGGCACTCTCGGCGGCATCCTCGCCTGGTACTCGACCGTCCACACCCCTCCGGAGCTCTTGCCGGTGGTCTTCGCGGAGCGAGAGGCCCCGACAGGGCCAGCAGGCCTACCTCCTGGCCCGAAAGCCGGGGCAGCCGACAACGCCGCGTGGGACGAACCCGCCGATCTGCTTCCCGGCGACAGTATCGAGCGAGACCGGAGAACCGGATGCCCAGGGGTGACAACTCCAGCGACGCCGAGCTCGGACGCACAGCGCACGGCGAGGACGCCGCTCAGGCGCAGGAGGGGGGGGGAGGGGGGGGCGGCGAACCCCC
>NZ_JBHYGR010000170.1:0-8974 GCF_042738155.1 Kitasatospora sp. NPDC059088
GGCGGGTCTTGCGCTCGCTCAAGTGGTGCTCCTGAAACGGGGCGTCGGGGCCCCCCCCGCCCGCGGCCCGGCCCGCGGCGCCGCCCCCGTCCGCGCGCGTCAGAGGTTCAGAGGTCCAGCACCGCCCGCAGCGCGGCCTCCACCTCGGCCTCCGGATCCTCGACCGGCCCCGGCGAGCGCCAGGCGACGAAGCCGTCCGGGCGCACCAGCAGCGCACCGCCCGGGCCCACCCCGTGCAGGGCGGCGAAGTCGCTGCCCGGCTCCGGCGCCAGGTCGTCCTCGGCGCCGTCGCCGATCCGGTAGGCGTCCAGCGGGACGGCCAGCCGGTCCGCCGCCCGCCGGGCGCCCTGCTGCCAGGCCGCGCCCTCGGGGTCGGTGAGCAGCACCATCGCCTGCTCGTACAGGTCCAGCGTGGACAGCCGCACGCCCGCGCACAGCAGCCACTGGTGCGGGGCCCGGCTGCCCGGCTCGCCCGCCGACTCGAACTGCTCCGGGACGACCGCACCCTGCGGGTCGGTACCGACCACCGCGCCCCGCGGGTAGCGGTAGCCCAGCGCCACCGACAGCACCCCGGCCTGCCGCCCGACGCCGGGGACGACCGCGTAGCCGGGGTGGCTGTGCTCGGCGGAGCGGGCCGAGGCGCGCTCGCCGGTGACCTCGGCGACCGGGCGGCGCTCCTGCCCGTACGTCTCCAGCAGGCCGGGCCCGGCCCAGCCGCAGAGCACCGCGGCCAGCTTCCAGGCCAGGTTGTGGGCGTCCTGGATGCCGGTGTTGGAGCCGAACGCGCCGGTCGGGGACATCTCGTGGGCGGAGTCCCCGGCGAGCAGGACCCGGCCGACGCCGTACCGCTCGGCGACCCGTTCGGCGGCGTGCCAGGGCGCCTTGCCGGTCACCTCGACGTCCAGCTCGGGCAGGCCGACGGCGGTGCGGATGTGCCGTTCGCAGCGCTCGTCGGTGAAGGCCTCCAGGGGCTCGCCGTGCTCGGGGTGCCAGGGCGCGTGGAAGACCCACTCGGACTGGTTGTCCACCGGCAGCAGCGCGCCGTCCGCCTCCGGGTTGGTCAGGTAGCACGCGATGAAGTGCCGGTCGCCGACCACGTCGGCCAGCCGCTTGGCCCGGAAGGTGATGCTGACGTTGTGGAACAGCTCGCCCTTGCCGGTCCGGCCGATGCCCAGGCCGGTCCGGACCGGGCTGCGCGGGCCGTCCGCGGCGATCAGGTACTCCGAGCGCACCACCCGCTCCTCGCCGGTCTCCCGGCTGCGCAGCACCGAGGTGACGCCGTCGGCGTCCTGCTCGAAGGACATCAGCTCGGTGCTGAACCGCAGGTCCGCGCCGAGGTCGCGGGCCGACCGCAGCAGCACCGGCTCCAGGTCGTTCTGGCTGCACAGGCACCAGGAGCTGGGGCTGAACCGGGCCAGCCGCCCGCCCGGGTCGATCTCCCGGAACAGCCACTCCTGCTCCTCGCCGGTCAGCGAGGGCGCTTGCAGGATGCCGTGGTTCGGGGCCAGCACCGAGGCCGCCTCACGGATCGCCGGCTCGATCCCGGCCACCCGGTACAGCTCCATCGTGCGGACGTTGTTGCCGCGCCCGCGCGGGTGGTGCGAGGTGTCGGCGTGCTTCTCGACCAGCAGGTGCCGGACACCCAGCCGACCGAGGAACAGCGAGGCCGACAACCCGACCAGGGAGCCGCCCACGATCAGGACCGGCACCCGTTCGTCCACCTTCGGATTCATCAATTGCTCCACCCTGTAAGGGGATTCCGCGGCCCGGCGACTGGACTCGGCGCCGCCCTGGACGGGCCCGCTCAGCCGGGCCCCGCTCTTCCATCCCCCGCCCGAGGGGGCCTGTGCCGCCCCTTCGCCCGGATGGCCCGCAAATCTCGCGCCGCGCCCGGTCGGCCGCTCACGATCGACCTCAGGCCTGGCGCCGAGCGCCCCGGGCCGACCGCCACCGCACCGCCCTCCCCCAGCCGGGAGCACCCGCCGGACGCGGCCGCCACGGCCCGCCGCGTGCGGCCAAGAGCAGAAAGTGGATCATGACGACTCTGTCCGAACCGCAGCCGAAGCAGCACGAGGAATCCGACACCCGGCTGAGGGTGGTGCTGATGCTGGAGATCCAGGACGGCGCCCAGCAGCGTTTCCTCGACGTCTACGAGCAACTGCGCCACCAGGTGGCCTCGGTGCCCGGCCATGTCAGCGACCAGCTGTGCCAGTCCATCAACGACCCCCGCCAGTGGCTGATCACCAGCGAGTGGCAGGACCAGGAGACCTTCCTGCAGTGGGTGGACAGCCCCGCCCACCGCGAGATGGTCAAGCCGATGCACGGCTGCGTCAGCGACAACTTCCGCTCGCTGCGCTACGCGGTGCTGCGGGAGACCTCGGCGGCCGGGTCCACCGGCACCAGGGCCCCGATGGAGGTGCCGCCCGGCCTGCCGCGCAGCGAGCCCGCCGGGCACGTCGGCCCGCCGCGGGCCGACCCGGGCCCGGACGGCGTGGTGCGCCACGCGCTGACCTTCACCGTCAAGCCCGGCAGCGAGGCCGAGGTGGCCCGGATCCTGTCCGGCTACACCTCGCCCCGGGCCGAGGTGGACGAGCACACCCGGCTGCGCCGCACCTCGCTGTTCATGCACGGCAACCGGGTGGTGCGCGCGGTCGAGGTGGTCGGCAACCTCGGCGACGCGCTGCGCCACGTGGCGATGCAGCCCGAGGTGCGGGCGGTCGAGGAGGAGCTCAACCCGTACCTGGAGGAGGCCCGGCAGCTGGGCGACCCGCAGTCCGCCCGGGCCTTCTTCGCCAAGGCCGCGCTGCCCGCCCGGCACCAGGCGATCGCCAGCTCCCCCTCCTCCGGGCGGCTGCACCGGCACGCCGTGCTCTACCCGGTGCGCCCGGGCCAGGGGCCGGCCGTCGCCGAGCTGCTCTTCGACCACGACAACCTCGCCACCGCCGACCCGACCGGCCCGGTCGCCGCGGCCATCGTCTTCCAGCGCGAGGACACCGTGGTGCGCCTGGTCGACCTCCGGGTGCCGGCCGAGGCCGAGGCCGCCGCCGCGCTCGGCGTGGCCGGCGACCAGGAGGCCGCCGAACTGGCCGCCCTGCTCGACCTCGGCCCCGCCGGGGACCTGCGCACCGCCGCGGGCCTGGGCGCGTTCCTCGCCGCCCGCGCCATGAGCCCGGTCACCGACCGCAGCTCGCAGAACGACTGACACCCGGCCAGCCCTCCCGGAGGAAAGCCATCATGACCACGCAGTTCCCGCCGATCATCAACGTCGACGAGGCCCCGGAGAACCGCCGCCACGGCGCCCTGTTGCGCACCATGCTCACCCCGCCCAGCTGCGGGGCGACCAGCGGCTTCATGGGCCTGGCCATCATCGGGCCCGGCGAGCGGATCAACGAGCACTACCACCCGTACTCCGAGGAGTTCGTGTTCGTCGTCTCCGGCGACCTGGAGGTCGACCTGGACGGGGAGACCCGGCCGCTCAAGCCCGACCAGGGCCTGATGATCCCGATCAACATGCGCCACCGCTTCCGCAACGTCGGCGACACCGAGGCCCGGATGGTCTTCCACTGCGGCCCGCTCGCGCCCCGCCCCGACCTGGGCCACGTGAGCACCGAGGAGACCTCCGGCGCCGGGGGGTCCGCCCCCGCCGACCCCCCGGAACACGCCAAGGTGGCCTCGTGACACGGCGGGTCGCCGTCACGGGGATCGGCGTGGTCGCGCCCGGAGGGATCGGGATCCCCGCGTTCTGGGACCTCCTGACGGCCGGCCGCACCGCCACCCGGGGCATCACCCTCTTCGACCCGGCCGGGTTCCGCTCCCGGATCGCGGCCGAGTGCGACTTCGACCCGGCCGCCCACGGGCTGAGCCCGGAGGAGGTCCGACGGGCCGACCGCTACGTGCAGTTCGCGATGGTCGCGGCCGCCGAGGCGGTCGCCGACGCCGGTCTGGACCTGGCCGCCGAGGACCCGTGGCGGATCGCCGTCTCGCTCGGCACCGCCGTCGGCGGCACCACCCGGCTGGAGCACGACTACGCCCTGGTCAGCGCCTCCGGCGCGCGCTGGGACGTGGACCACCGGCACGCCGAGCCCCACCTGCACCGGGCCTTCGCGCCCAGCACGCTGGCCTCCGCGGTGGCCGAGCGGGTCGGCGCGCACGGCCCGGTGCAGACCGTCTCCACCGGCTGCACCTCCGGCCTGGACGCGATCGGCTACGGCTTCCAGGCGGTCGAGGAGGGACGCGCCGACATCTGCGTCGCCGGCGCCTCCGACTCCCCGATCTCGCCGATCACCGTCGCCTGCTTCGACGCCATCAAGGCCACCAGCGAGCGCAACGACGACCCGGAGCACGCCTCCCGCCCCTTCGACGCCCACCGGGACGGCTTCGTCCTCGGCGAGGGCGGCGCCGTCCTGGTGCTGGAGGAGCTGGAGCACGCCCGCCGCCGCGGCGCCCGGATCTACGGCGAGATCGGCGGCTTCGCCACCTTCGGCAACGCCTACCACATGACCGGCCTCACCACGGAGGGGCTGGAGATGTCACGGGCGATCGACCACGCGCTCGACCACGCCAAGGTCGACCGCGGCGACGTCGACTACGTCAACGCGCACGGCTCGGGCACCAAGCAGAACGACCGGCACGAGACCGCCGCGGTCAAGCGCTCGCTGGGCGGCCACGCCTTCGAGACGCCGATGAGCTCGATCAAGTCGATGGTCGGGCACTCGCTGGGCGCGATCGGCGCGATCGAGGTGGTCGCCTGCACCCTGGCACTCGCCCACGGCGTGGTGCCGCCGACCGCCAACTACGAGACTCCGGACCCGGAGTGCGACCTCGACTACGTGCCGCGCACCGCGCGCGAGCTGCCGCTGAGCCACATCCTCTCGGTCGGCAGCGGATTCGGCGGATTCCAGTCCGCCGTCGTGCTCAACAGAACGGGGTGAGTTCCATGACGTCACGTCAGCAGGGCCGCCGGGCGGTCGTCACCGGTCTCGGCGTGGTGGCACCGAACGGTGTCGGGGCCGACGCCTTCTGGAAGGCCACCAGGCAGGGCGTGAGCGTCCTCGACCGGATATCCCGCGAGGGCTGCACCGAGCTGCCGCTCAGGGTCGCGGGCGAGGTGCGGGAGTTCGAGCCGCAGTCGGTGATCGACAGCCGCTACCTCGTGCAGACCGACCGCTTCACCCACTACGCGATGGCCGCCGCCGACCTGGCGGTGGCCGACGCGGGGTTCCGGCCCGATCCCGAACGGCCCTTCGCGGTCGGCGTGGTGACCGCGGCCGGCTCCGGCGGCGGCGAGTTCGGCCAGCGCGAACTCCAGCAACTCTGGGGCCAGGGGCCGCGGTTCGTCGGCCCGTACCAGTCCATCGCCTGGTTCTACGCGGCCAGCACCGGCCAGATCTCGATCCGCGGCGGCTACAAGGGCCCGTGCGGGGTGGTCGCCAGCGACGAGGCCGGCGGCCTGGACGCGCTCGCGCACGCCGCCCGCTCGGTCGAGCGCGGCACCGACGCCGTGGTGGTCGGCGCCGCCGAGGCCCCGCTCGCGCCGTACTCCATGGTCTGCCAACTCGGCTACCCCGAGCTGAGCCTGGCCGACCGGCCGGAGGCCGCCTACCTGCCGTTCACCGCGCAGGCCTGCGGCTTCGCCCCCGCCGAGGGCGGCGCGATGCTGCTGCTGGAGGACGAGTCGGCGGCCCGCCGGCGCGGCGCCGCCGTCCGGGCCCACCTGGCCGGACACGGCGCCACCTTCACCGGGGCCTCCCGCTGGGAGCAGTCCCGGGAGGGACTGGCCGCGGCGATCCGGATCGCGCTGGACGAGGCCCGGATCGCGCCCGAGGAGATCGACGTGGTCTTCGCGGACGCGCTCGGCGTCCCCGCCGCCGACCGGGCCGAGGCCCTGGCGCTGGTCGACGCGCTCGGCCCGGCCGCCGAGCGCGTCCCGGTCACCGCCCCCAAGGCCGGCACCGGGCGGGCCTACTGCGGCGCCCCGATGCTGGACGTCGCGGCCGCCGTGCTCGCCATGGAGGACGGCGTGCTGCCGCCCACCCCCAACGTCACCGAGGTCTGCCACGACCTCGCCCTGGTGACCGGCCGCGCCCGCCCGGCCGAACTGCGCACCGCGCTGGTGCTCAGCCGCGGGCTGATGGGCTCCAACTCCGCGCTGGTGCTCCGCCGCGGGGAGCCGACCTGACCCCCGCACCCCCGATCCACTGGACCTCCTCGAAGGGAACCCCGTGAGCAACACCCTCAGCTATCCCGAGCTGGCCGCCCTGCTCCAGGCCCGGGCCGGCGTCACCGTCGCCCCGAACGACCTGGAGCAGCCGGGCGCGCAGTTCGACGACTTCGGCGTCGACTCGCTCGGACTCCTCGGCATCGTCGGCGAGTTGGAGAACCGGCACAGCCTCAAGGTCACCTCCGGCGCCGAGTCCGCCAAGACCCCGGCCGAGTTCCTGGAGCTGGTCAACACCTCCCTCGCCGCGAAGGCGGGTGCCTGAGATGCCCGGACACACCGACAACGAGATCGTCATCAACGCCCCGCTCGACCTGGTCTGGGAGATGACCAACGACCTGGAGAACTGGCCGGACCTCTTCAGCGAGTACGCCTCGGTCGAGGTGCTGGAGCGCGACGGCGACCGGGTGCAGTTCCGGCTCACCATGCACCCCGACGAGAACGGCCAGGTGTGGAGCTGGGTCTCCGAACGCACCACCGACCGGTCGTCGCTGGAGGTCAACGCCCGCCGGGTCGAGCCCGGACCGTTCGAGTTCATGGAGATCCACTGGGAGTACGCCGAGGTCCCGGCCGGCACCCGGATGCGCTGGGTCCAGGACTTCGCGATGAAGCCCACCGCGCCGGTGGACGACGACGGCATGGTCAACCACATCAACAAGAACTCCCGGATCCAGCTGCAGCTGATCCGCGAGAAGGTCGAGAAGCGGGCGGCCGAGCAGTGACCGGCGCCCACCGCGCACTGATCGTCGCACGGATGAAGCCCGAGGCCGCCCCGGACATCGCCGAGGTGTTCGCCGACTCCGACCGCGGCGAACTGCCGCACCTGATCGGCGTCACCGGGCGCAGCCTCTTCCAGTTCGGCGACGTCTACCTGCACCTGATCGAGGCCGACCGCCCGCCGGGCCCGGCCGTCGCCAAGGTCCTCGGCCACCCGGAGTTCCGGACCGTCAGCGACCGCCTGACCGCCTTCGTCCAGGCCTACGACCCGGCCACCTGGCGCGAGCCGAAGGACGCCATGGCGCGCGAGTTCTACCGCTGGGACCGCTGAGCCGCGTCCCCGCTCCGCTCTGGGCCCGCCCCCGGCACCACGCCGGGGGCGGGCCCATGCTCGCGCCACGCGGGGGGCGGGCCCGTGCGTGCGCCACGCCGCAGGCGGGCCGGTGCGTGCGCGCACCACTACCACCCCGCCTCGAATCCGAATCACCCGGATCGCCGGGCCACCCGGGTGAACACGCCCCGGACTCCACCCGAAGGGCGCACTCTCCGTACCGGAGCTGCCACGCTCGGGTGGCAGGCGGCCCCACCCTGGTTGACGGTGGATCAGGCGCCACTTGTTCGCGAGTCCCCTGACCGGCACCGTGCCGGCGGTCGCGGCCCACGCGCCGGAAGGATCATCCTCATGCGTTCTGCACGCACGCTGCTCGCCGGAGCGGCCGTCGCCGCCGTCCTCACCGTCGGCACCCCCATGGCCTTCGCCGACGGCTCCTCCTCGGACCAGGGCAAGAACCTCACCTGGCAGGAGAAGCAGCCCGAGAAGGGCGGCTCCGACAGTTCGAAGGGCTACGACGACAAGAGCTCCGGCGAGCACAAGGGCTCCGACAGCAAGGGCTCCGACGGCAAGAGCTCCGGCGAGCACAAGGGCTCGGACAGCAAGGGCTCCGGCGAGCACAAGGGCTCCGAGGGCAAGGGCTCCGACGGCCGGGAGGAGGAGCACACCCCGCACGGCGGCGTGCACACCGGCGGCGGCGGCCTGGCACTGTCCGGCGGCGGCCTCGCCTCCGGCGCGGTGCTGCTGCTCGGCGGCCTCGGGGCCGGTGCGATCGCGCTGCGCCGCGGCCGTCGCACCTCCGGCGCCGCAGCCGTCTGACGTCCGCCACCGCCGCCTCTGGGCGCTCCCCCCTCCCGGGCGGGGCGCACGGGGGCGGCGGGCCGTTGCGGAACAGGCTCCCCACGAAGCACTTCGAGCGGAGGACACGGATGACCGGCGGTCCCGGCTCCGGAATGCCCAGGCTGCTGCGCGGCGGGATGGGCGCGGCAGCGGTCGGCCTGCTGCTGATCTACAACTCGGTGGACACCGGCCCCGCCGAGGACCAGGCGGCCGGCCAGGCCGCTCCCCCGGCGGCGGCCGCCCCCGCCGTCCCCGGCCCCGCGGCGGCCACCGCCGGCGCCACGGCCCCGCCCGCGGCGCCGGGCGCGCCGGTGCTCAAGCGGTCCAAGCCGACCCGGCTGCGGATCCCGCAGATCGCCGTCGACGCCCCGTTCACCGAACTCGCCCTGGGCCCGGCCGGACAGCTCAACGCGCCCCCGCCGGACGACAAGAACCTGGTCGGCTGGTACCGCGACGGCGTCACCCCGGGCGAGCGCGGCAGCTCGGTGGTCGCCGGCCACGTCGACACCACCAAGGGCCCGGCGGTCTTCCTGCTGCTGAGCCTGCTGCTGCCCGGCAACAAGGTCGAGGTGAGCCGCGCCGACGGCACCGTCGCCGTCTTCTCGGTCGACAACGTGGAGACCTTCGCCAAGAACGCCTTCCCCGACCAGAAGGTCTACGGCAGGACCCCGGACGCCCAGCTCCGCCTGATCACCTGCGGCGGCACCTACGACAAGAAGCGCCGGGACTATCTGGACAACGTGGTGGTCTTCGCCCACCTGGAGTCCTCCCACAAGGCCTGAACACCCCGACCGACCCCACCAACCCACAACACAACAGAAACAACCACACACAAAAAAAACACAAACACAACACAAAACACACAACAC
>NZ_JBHYGR010000170.1:8984-17094 GCF_042738155.1 Kitasatospora sp. NPDC059088
ACCCCGCGGAGCCTCTCCTGCTCTGGGTGGGTATATCTCCCCCCCGCCCCCCCACAACACCCCCCCCCCCCACCCCCGCGCGGCGCGCCCCGGGGGGGGGGGGGAGCAGCGGCCGTCGGGCGTTCCGCGAGGGGGGTCAGCCGCGGACGGTGGACTCGAAGGCGTGGAGGTAGGGGTTGACGGGGCGGACGGCGGCGACGTCGAGGCCGGCCTCCTGCATGAGGTGGACCATGCTCTCCTCGGAGTGCTTGGCGCCGCCGACGTTGAGCATCAGCATCAGGTCCATCGCGGTGGTGAAGCGCATCGAGGGGCTGTTGTCGACGAGGTTCTCGACCACCACGACCCGGGCGCCGGGGCGGGCCACGGCGACCACGTTGGCGAGGGTGCGGCGGGTGCTGTCGTCGTCCCACTCCAGGATGTTCTTGATGATGTAGAGGTCGGCGCGCACCGGGATCTCCACCCGGCAGTCGCCGGGGACGAGGCGGGCGCGGGCCGAGAAGGCGCCGCCGTCCTGGAGGCGGGGGTCGGCGCCGGCGACCACCTTGGGCAGGTCGAGCAGGGTGCCGTGGAGGGCCGGGTGCTTCTCCAGCAGGCTGGCGAGGACGTGGCCCTGGCCGCCGCCGATGTCGGCGACCGAGTCGATGCCGGTGAGGTCCAGGTACTCGGCGAAGTCCCGGGCGGACTGCCGGCTGGAGGTGGTCATCGCCTTGTCGAAGACCTTCGCCGAGTCGCCGGCGTCGCTGTGCAGGTAGTCGAAGAACTCCTTGCCGAACAGGTCGGGGAAGACGTTGCGGCCGGAGCGCACCGCCTCGTCGAGCTTCGGCCAGGCCTCCCAGGTCCACGGCTCGGTGCACCAGAGGGCGATGTGGCGGAGGGAGTTGGGAGCGTCGTCGCGCAGCAGGCGGGACATCTCGGTGTGTTCGAAGCGGTCGCCGCCGGTCTCCGCGAAGATCCCGTAGCAGGTGAGCGCGCGCAGCAGGCGGCGCAGCTGGCGGGGTTCGGTGTCGAGCTGCGCGGCGAGCTCGGTCGCGGTGGTCGGGGTGGGGGGGGGGGGGGGGGCGGGGGGCGGGGGCGGGGGTGGCCGCGCCCCGGGGGCCCCCCCCGAGCCGGGCGGCGGCGCGGACGGCGGCGGCGCAGGCGGCGCCGAAGACGAGTTCGCGCAGGCGCATCGCCGGCTGGGGGGTGGGGTTGACGGGGGCGGTGGTCATGGGCTGGTCCTTGTCGGTCGGGGGCTCGGCGGGGTCTCGGCGGGCGGGACGGCGGAGCGTCGGCGGGCGGGCGGGCCGACGGGCGGGTCAGCAGCGGCCGGACGGCTCGGAGACCGCGCAGGTGTTGCGGGTGAAGGAGTTGTCGGTGCCGGTGTCGCGGTCGGCGAGGTCGGCCGGGCCGTTGCCGCTCAGCCGGTTGTCGGTGACGGTGGCCCGGGTGTTGGGGATCCCGACGACGCTCCTGAACAGGACGATGCCGCCGGAGAAGTCCGTGGATCCGGCGTTGTCGCGGACCTCGTTGTCGGTCACCCGGGTGTCCTCGGTGCCGGTGAGCACGATGCCCGCGCCCTGGATGGCGCCGAGGCGCGGATTGGCCGCGCAGAACTTGTTGTTGGCAACCACCCGGTTCTTCCGGACGTCGAGGTCCCCGGCGCGGGGCACGCCCTCGTCGCCGACCACGAAGACACCGCTGCAGTTGCCGCTGATCTCGTTGCCCTGGACGGTGAGCACCCGCAGCCGGCGCACGGTGACGCCGACCCGGTTCCCGGTGAGCACGTTGCCCTCGACGAGGGTGCCCCCGGTGTCGGGCGCGCCGCCCTCGCGGTAGGCGTAGTTGGCGAGGAAGACGCCGGACTGGCCGTTGTCGACCGAGCGGTTGCCCACGATCGCGGCCTTGGTCGAGATCTCCTGGCTGATGCCCTGCTGGGCGTTGTCGTGGACGTAGGTGGCGCGGACGGTCAGGCCGGTGGTGCCGCTGGCGTCGATGCCGTTCTTGCGGAAGCCGGTGACGGCGAGGGCCTCGACGGTGACCCCGCGCAGCGGGGCCTGCTCGGTGCCGACCACGCAGACGCCGTGCCCGGCGGTGGCGCAGGCGTTCTCGGTGCCGTCCCCGGGGGTGATCTCGGTGGCCGCTCCGGCGCCGCGCAGGGTGAGGCCGGGGGTGGCGATGCGGACGCTGCCGCGGTAGCTGCCGGGCAGGACCTGGACCGTGTCGCCCGGGGCGGCGGCGTCGACGGCCTGCTGGATCGATTCCCCGGGGTGGACGAGGTGGAGGGCGCCGTCGGCGGCGCGGGCCGCGGGGGCGGCGGCCAGGGTCGCGAGGACGGTGGTCAGGGCGGTGGCGGCGGCGGTGGCCGCGGCGAGGTGGTGGACCCGGCGCGTGGGCATGAGTGGTGACCTGTCTTTCGGCGCGCGCGGTGGGGCGGTGGGCGCGCTGGTCGGCTGCGGGAGGGCGGAGGGGACGCTCCGACCCGGCGTGTGCGGGTGGTGACGTTCGGTGAGTACGGCCGAGTCGACGGTACGGTCGCCCCCGGGGGCCCGCCACCAGGGCTGGGCTGCCGGACTGACGGGCCGTCGGCCATGGGGACGGGTCCGGCGGTTCCCGCCGGGCGCGCCCCGGCGTGGCGTGCGCACCCGGCGCGGGGACGGGCCCGCGCGCCGTCGCCGCCCGGGCCCGTGACATCCTCGGGGCATGAGCACCGCGACCGGACCGACCCCCGCCGCCCGCCGGAACCCGATCGGCGCCCACGTCCCGGTGGCCGGCCGGGGCCTGGCCGGGACGGGCCTGGCGTACGCGAGCCGGGTCGGTGCCGAGACGGTGCAGGTGTTCGTGGCCAATCCGCGCGGCTGGGCCACGCCCGCGGGCAACCCGGCCCAGGACGAGGAGTTCCGTACGGCCTGCGCCGAGCAGGGCATCCCGGCCTGGGTGCACGCGCCGTACCTGATCAACTTCGGCTCGGACAACCCCGCCACCCGGGAGCGCTCGGCCGACTCGCTGCGGCACTCGCTGCACCGCGGCCACGCGATCGGCGCGCTCGGCGTCGTGCTGCACACCGGCTCGGCGGTCGGCACCGCGCCCGGCGGCGGTTCGCGCCGGGCCGAGGCGATGGCGCAGGTGCGCGCCGACGTCCGGCCGCTACTGGACGAGCTGGACGCGCTCGGCGACGACGCGCCCTGGCTGCTGCTGGAGCCCACCGCCGGCCAGGGCAGCTCGCTCTGCTCGCGGCTGGAGCAGCTGGCCGAGTACGTGGAGGCGCTGGACGGGCACCCCAAGGTCGGCGTCTGCCTGGACACCTGCCACGCCTTCGCCGCCGGGCACGACCTGGCCGCCCCCGGCGGGGTGACGGCCGCGCTGGACGCCCTGGCCTCGGCCGCCGGTCCGGGCCGGCTGCGGCTGATCCACGCCAACGACTCGGAGGACGTGGTCGGTGCCCGCAAGGACCGGCACGCCAACATCGGCGCCGGGATGATCGGCGCGGAGCCGTTCCGCGAGCTGTTCGAGCACCCGGAGACGGCCGGGGTGCCGCTGCTGGTGGAGACCCCGGACCGCAAGCACGGCGGGGACGGCACCGGGCACGCGATGGACATCGCGGTGCTGCGGGAGCTGCGCGAGCGGGCGGCCGTGCCGGTGTCCTAGCGGACGCGCGGAGCCGCCGGACGCGCGGAACCGCCGGACGCGCGGAACCGCCGGACGCCCGGAGCTGCCGGTCGGGCGGTGCGGTGGCAGGCTGGAACGAGTCACTGCCACCTGGGGGTGGATGCATGTCCACGACTCGGAAACTGGCCGCGCTGCCCTGCGGGCGCCGGGGCAAGTGGGTGGTGCTGGCCCTGTGGCTGGTGCTGCTGATCGCGCTGGGCCCGCTGGCCGGGAAGCTGATGGGCGCCGAGGACAACCAGGCGTCCAGCTGGCTGCCGGGCAACGCCGAGTCCACCCAGGTGCTGAACGAGCAGCGGGCCTTCCAGCCGGTGGACACCGCCCAGGCCGTCGTCGTCTACCAGCGGGCCACCGGCATCACCCCCGCCGACCGGGCCGAGGCCGCCCGGCAGGCCGTCGGGTTCGCCGCCGTCCCGCACGTGGTCGGGCCGGTCATCGGCCCGGTGCTGTCCGCCGACGGGCAGGCGATGCAGACCGTCGTGCCGATCGACGTCGGCACCAACGGCTGGAACGACCTCAAGCCCGCCGTGGACACCCTGCGGCAGACCGCGACCGCCGACAGCCGCGGCATGACCACCCACGTCACCGGCCCCGGCGGGATCGCCGCCGACCAGGCCAAGGCCTTCGCGGGCATCGACGGCTCGCTGCTCGCCGCCACCGTCGGCGTGGTGATCGTCCTGCTGCTGCTCACCTACCGCAGCCCGGTGCTGTGGCTGCTGCCGCTGCTCTCCGCCGCCGGTGCGCTGACCGTCTCCCAGGCCTTCATCTACCTGCTGGCGAAGCACGCCGGGCTGACCGTCAACGCGCAGAGCGCCGGGATCCTGATCGTCCTGGTGCTGGGCGCGGGCACCGACTACGCCCTGCTGCTCACCGCCCGCTACCGGGAGGAGCTGCGCCGGCACGAGGACCGGCACGAGGCGATGGCGTACGCCCTGCACCGGGCCGGGCCCGCCGTGCTGGCCTCCTCGGCCACCGTGGTCGCCTCGATGCTGTGCCTGCTGATCGCCCGGATGAACTCCACCCGCGGCCTCGGCCCGGTGCTGGCGATCGGTGTCGTGGTGGCCCTGGCCGCGATGCTGACGCTGCTGCCCGCGCTGCTGGTGATCGTCGGCCGCTGGGTGTTCTGGCCGGTCAGACCGGACTACGGCACCCCGGAGCCGACCCGGACCGGCCGTTGGGCGCACGTCGGCGCCTGGATCGGACGGCGCCCGCGCAAGGTGTGGGTCGGGACGGCGCTGGCGCTCGCGGCCTGCTGCGTGGGGCTGGTCTCGCTGAACGCCAACGGGCTCAGCACGGCCGCCTCCTTCACCGGCAAGCCGGACTCGGTGGTCGGCCAGCAGGTGCTGGAGCAGCACTTCCCGGGCGGGACGGGCGCACCGCTCACCGTGGTCTCCGCCGCGGCCGGCGCCCCGGCCGTACGGGCCGCCGCGCAGTCCACCGCCGGGATCGCGGCCACCTCGCCGCCGGTGGTGCGGGACGGGCGGGCGCTGTTCCAGGCCACCCTGACCGACCCCCCGGACAGCCAGGCCGCCAAGGACACCGTCGACCGGGTGCGCACCGCCGTGCACGCCGTACCGGGGGCGGACGCCAAGGTCGGCGGGAACACCGCCGTCGTCCTGGACGCCGGGCGGGCCGCCGGGGACGACAACCGGGCGATCATCCCGCTGGTGCTCGGAGTGGTGCTGCTGATCCTGGCCGTACTGCTGCGGGCCGTCACCGCGCCGCTGGTGCTGATCGCGACCGTGGTGCTCTCGTACGCGGCGGCGCTCGGGATCAGCTCGCTGTTCTTCGCCCACGTCTTCCACTTCCAGGGCGAGGACAACGCGTTCCCGCTGTTCGTCTTCGTCTTCCTGGTGGCACTCGGGATCGACTACAACATCTTCCTGATGACCCGGGTACGGGAGGAGTCCGCCCACCACGGCACCCGGCGGGGCGCGCTGATCGGGCTGTCCGCGACCGGCGGGGTGATCACCTCGGCAGGGCTGATCCTGGCCAGCACCTTCGCGGTGCTGGGGACGCTGCCGGTGGTGGGGCTGGCCGAGATCGGGTTCGCGGTGGCGCTGGGGGTGCTGCTGGACACCCTGGTGGTGCGCTCGGTGCTGGTCACCGCGCTGACCATGGACCTGGACCGGCACATGTGGTGGCCGGGGCGGCTGTCCCGGCGTCCCGGGGCGGATGCGAAGACGGAGACGTAGGCGGACGGACGGCCGTGAGCCCGGGGACCGCTACGGGCGGTCCCCGGGCTCAGCTGCGGATCAGCCGGATCAGCAGTCGCCGATGCAGTCGTCCTCGGTGTGCGAGTGAGCGTTCAGCCAGCTGGCGTGCGGGCCGAACAGGCCGACACCCGCCGAGCCCGACTCCAGGCTCTGCCCGGTCGACGCGTGCGACCCGTGCCAGGCCGCCATCGCCGGCGCCGGCGCCGCAAGGGCCGCGGCACCCGTCACCACGGTGATCACGGCGAACTTGCGGATGTTCCCACGAAGCGACATCTGATGTCCTCTTGGTTGGTCTCTGGTCGTCAACCCGCGCCCCCGAACGGCCAGTTCGAGCCGGTCCGAAAGGCCGGGCGGCGCTCCACCGGGGAGCGCCGGGCCAAGGTTGGCACACGAACCCGCAGGCGGCGCGCGCGTCGCGGCCGCGCTGAGTCATTCGGGTGACACATCTCCCCCGGCCGGACGAACGTGCTCGTACATCCGCATTCCGGGTCGAACGCCCTCGCGGGGCGCACCGGACGAGTGCCGGTCCGACAGGCGTACGACCGTAAGTCTTGCGGTGTTCCCTCGGGCGAAATGAACAAATACCGTCGATTTGGTGCAAGGTGCCGCCCGGTCCGAGCATGAACGGTCGCTCCACCGAGCGCAGGCAGGACCACGAAAGGCGCACCACCCTCATGCAGACCAGCCCCGCCGCGACCCGGCAGGCGAACCCGCAGGCGACCCCGCACGCGACCCGACCGAGCAGCCCGGAGACCCCGGACCAGGCTCCGGCTCCTGGTTCGGCTCCGGCTCCGGCTCCGGCGAAGAGCGGCCGCTTCGGGCTGCCCGTCGCCACCGCCCTGGTGATGGGCAACATCATCGGCGGCGGCATCTTCATGATCCCGGCCGCCGTGGCGCCCTTCGGGACGGTCAGCCTGCTCGCCTTCGCCGTCATCACCGTGGGCTCGATCGCGCTGGCGCTGGTCTTCGGGCAGCTGGCCCGCCGCAACCCGCGCACCGGCGGGCCGTACGTCTACGCCCGCGAGGCCTTCGGCGACTTCGCCGGCTTCCTGTCGGCGTGGTCGTACTGGATCACCGCCGTGGTCAGCAACGCCGCGCTCGCCGTGGCGGCCGTCGGCTACCTGGACGTGCTGCTGCCGATGCACCACGACGTCGCGCTGGAGATCACCGCCGCACTGGCCCTCCAGTGGCTGCCCGCACTGGCCAACCTGGCCGGCACCCGGTACGTCGGGGCGGTCCAACTCGTTTCCACCGTCCTCAAGTTCATTCCGCTGCTGCTGATCTCGGTGGGCGGACTGTTCTTCTTCGACCCGAAGAACGTCGGCCCCTTCGAGGCCAGCGGCCAGGGCTGGATGGGCGGCATGACGGCCGCCGCGGCGATCCTGATGTTCAGCTACGTCGGCGTCGAGTCGGCCGCGATGAGCGCCGGCCAGGTCCGCGACCCGGAGCGCAACGTCGGCCGGGCCAGCGTGCTCGGCACCAGCGGCGCCGCGGTGGTCTACCTGCTGGGCACCCTCGCGGTGTTCGGCACCGTCGCGCACCAGCAACTGGTCGACTCCAGCGCGCCGTTCTCGGACGCCGTGAACGCCATGTTCGGCGGCACCTGGGGCGGCGCGGCGATCGCGGTCGCCGCGCTGGTCTCGATGACCGGCGCGCTCAACGGCTGGACCCTGCTGGCCGCCCAGGCGCCGTACGCGGCCGCCGGGGACGGGCTCTTCCCGGCCGCCTTCGGCAAGGAGAAGCGCGGCGTGCCGACCTTCGGCGTGCTGGTCAGCGTGGCGCTCGCCTCGGTGCTGACCGTCGTCAACTTCGCCAGCGGCGCCAAGGGCGCCTTCGACGTGCTCGTCCTGATCACCACGTTCACCGCCGTCGTGCCCTACCTGCTGTCCACCGCCGCCCAGTTGTACTGGCTGGTCCGCGGCGCCACCGACAAGGTCGACGGCACCCGCCTGGTCCGCGACGCGGTGCTCGGCCTCGGTGCCTTCGCCTTCTCGATCTGGCTGCTGGCCGGGGCCGGCTACGCCGCCGTCTACCAGGGCGTGTTGTTCCTGTTCGCCGGCATCCTGGTCTACGTCTGGCTGGCCGGCCGTCGCCACCGCCAGGAGCAGCAGGACCAGGAACAGGCGCGGCAGGAACAGGTGAACTGACCGCCGCGCGCGGGGAGGTCGGCGGGGGGGGGCCGTCGAACGCGCGGGGGGGGGGGGGGGCCCGCGCCCCCGCGCCGCCGCGGCGCGGGGGGGGGCGGCGGGGGC
>NZ_JBHYGR010000171.1:0-16930 GCF_042738155.1 Kitasatospora sp. NPDC059088
GGGGGGGGGGGGGCGGGGGGGGGGGGGGGGGGGGGGGGGGGCGGGGGGGGGGGGGGCGGCGGGGGGGGGGGGGGGGGCGCAGACCCCCACGGCACCATCGCGCGCTTGTGAACAAAGGGTCAAGCAAGCGTTCCTCCCCCCACCACCCCTCCGAGTGAGCCGTTATAACACGTCAACATGACGCCCCGAAATTTGCCATCCCCGGAGCATAGTTGATATAGGAATACGCCCCTGACCAGCCGCTTCCCAGGTAAATGCGACTGCTTGTGACCATTTGACTCCTTTGCGTTGACAACTCTGGGCATGTTCACATTCGCCACCATTCACATGGTGGCGTAGATCACAAAGATGACGATGAACTGCGTGTCGCAGATCACAAGCCACCGGGCATAGGATGCGCTCGTTCCAGGCTTTGTGAACTGCCTCACATGAGGTGGATCTCGGGAACTGGAACGCGGGTTCACCTCAGTGTGACCCGCCGGTTCCGATCTGCAGTCAAGGACGACTGGACGGAGGGAGCGGGGGCTATGAATGCCTACGCGCCGATCCTCGTACTCGGTGCCATCGCGGCGGCGTTCGCGGTCGGTTCCGTCGTGATGGCCTCACTCACCGGCCCCAAGCGCTACAACCGGGCCAAGTTGGAGGCGTACGAGTGCGGCATCGAGCCGACCCCGCAGCCCGTGGGCGGCGGTCGGTTCCCGATCAAGTACTACCTGACGGCGATGCTCTTCATCGTCTTCGACATCGAGATCGTCTTCCTCTACCCCTGGGCGGTGACCTTCGACTCCCTGGGGCTCTTCGGGCTGGTCGAGATGCTCCTGTTCATCGCCACCGTCTTCGTCGCGTACGCCTACGTCTGGCGTCGCGGCGGCCTGGAGTGGGACTGAGGCAGGGGTGGCGCCGCCGCCCTTGTGAACGAGCGGACAAGCTCGGACGGGCCGGACGTTCCCCCGGACGCTCCGCGGGCGCATCGCCGGACGTACCAGAGGACTTGAGGGCATTGAGAGGGATCTGATGGGAATCGAGGAGAAGCTGCCGAGCGGCTTTCTGCTCACGACCGTGGAGTCGGCCGCCGGCTGGGTGCGCAAGGCGTCACTCTTCCCGGCCACCTTCGGTCTGGCCTGCTGCGCGATCGAGATGATGACCACCGGTGCCGGCCGCTACGACCTGGCCCGGTTCGGGATGGAGGTCTTCCGGGGCTCCCCCCGGCAGGCCGATCTGATGATCGTGGCGGGCCGGGTGAGTCAGAAGATGGCCCCGGTGCTGCGCCAGGTGTACGACCAGATGCCCAACCCGAAGTGGGTCATCTCGATGGGCGTCTGCGCCTCTTCCGGCGGGATGTTCAACAACTACGCGATCGTGCAGGGCGTCGACCACATCGTCCCGGTGGACATCTACCTGCCCGGTTGCCCGCCCCGCCCGGAGATGCTGCTGGACGCGATCCTGAAGCTGCACGACAAGATCCAGCACGAGCCGCTGGGCGTGAACCGGCGCCGCGCCGAGGAGTTGGGCGAGGCCCTGGCCCTCAAGGCGACCCCGATCAGCGAGATGCGGGGGCAGCTGCGATGAGCGAGCAGGTACCCGAGTCCCGCCGCGAGCAGCCGCCCCGGGAGATCCCGGTCGAGGTGGTCGGCCGCCGGCAGGGCATGTTCGGTGCCGACGGCACCGGCGACACCTCCGGCTTCGGCGGTCTGGCCGCCCCGATCGTGCTGCCCGGCCCGAGCGAACGCCCGTACGGCGGCTGGTTCGACGAGGTCGCCGACGAGTTCGAGGGCGCGCTGGAGGAGCAGGGCCTGGACCCGGCCGAGGTGGTCGAGAAGACCGTGGTCGACCGCGGCGAGCTCACCTTCCACCTGGACCGCACCCACCTGTTGAAGGCGGTGCGCATCCTGCGCGACGACCCGGCGCTGCGCTTCGAGCTGTGCCTGGGCGTGAGCGGGGTGCACTACCCGGGCGACCGGGGCCGCGAGCTGCACGCGGTCTACCACCTGCGCTCGATCACCCACGGCCGGCTGATCAGGCTGGAGGTCACCGCGCCGGACGCCGACCCGCGGATCCCCTCCGTGGTGAGCGTCTACCCGACCAGCAACTGGCACGAGCGCGAGGCCTACGACTTCTTCGGCCTGGTCTTCGACGGCCACCCGGCGCTCACCCGGATCATGATGCCGGACGACTGGCTGGGCCACCCGCAGCGCAAGGACTACCCGCTCGGCGGCATCCCCGTCGAGTACAAGGGCGCCCAGATCCCGGCTCCCGACCAGCGGAGGTCGTACAGCTGATGAGTACTCAGCACTACGAGGAAGCAGATGCCCGCGACACCACCGAGGGCCGGGTCTTCACCGTCACCGGCGGCGACTGGGGCGAGGTGATCGAGGCGGCCGGCCGGGCCGACGACGAGCGCATCATCGTCAACATGGGCCCCCAGCACCCGTCCACCCACGGCGTGCTGCGGCTGATCCTGGAGATCGACGGCGAGACGGTGAAGGAGGCCCGCTGCGGCATCGGCTACCTCCACACCGGCATCGAGAAGAACATGGAGTTCCGCAGCTGGGTCCAGGGCACCACCTTCGTGACCCGCATGGACTACGTGATCCCGCTGTTCAACGAGACCGCCTACTGCCTGGCGGTCGAGAAGCTGCTCGGCATCACCGACGACATCCCGGAGCGGGCCAGCGTCATCCGGGTGATGATGATGGAGCTCAACCGGATCGCCTCGCACCTGGTCTGCCTGGCCACCGGCGGCATGGAGATCGGCGCCACCACCCTGATGGTCTACGGGTTCCGGGACCGCGAGCTGATCCTGGACGTCTTCGAACTGGTCACCGGCCTGCGCATGAACCACGCGTACGTCCGCCCCGGCGGCCTGGCCCAGGACCTGCCGCCCGGCGCCGTCGACCAGATCCGCGAGGCGGTCCGCACCCTCCGCTCCCGGATGCACGAGTACGACAAACTCGCCACCGGCAACCCGGTGTTCAAGGCCCGGCTGGTCGACGTCGGCTTCCTGGACCTGGCCGGCTGCCTGGCCCTGGGCGCCACCGGTCCGATCCTGCGGGCCACCGGCCTGCCGCACGACCTGCGCAAGACCGATCCGTACTGCGGCTACCAGGACTACGACTTCGAGGTCGCGGTCGCCGACACCGCCGACTCCTACGGCCGGTTCCTGATCCGGCTGGAGGAGATGAAGCAGTCCCTGCGGATCGTCGAGCAGTGCCTGGACCGGCTGCGCCCGGGCCCGGTCATGGTGGCCGACAAGAAGATCGCCTGGCCGGCCCAACTGGCCGTCGGCCCGGACGGGATGGGCAACTCGCTCGACCACATCCGCAAGATCATGGGCACCTCGATGGAGGCCCTGATCCACCACTTCAAGCTGGTCACCGAGGGCTTCCGGGTCCCGGTCGGCCAGGCGTACGCGGCGGTCGAGTCGTCCAAGGGCGAGCTGGGCGTGCACGTGGTCAGCGACGGCGGGACGCGCCCGTACCGGGTGCACTTCCGGGACCCGTCGTTCACCAATCTGCAGACGATGGCGGCGATGTGCGAGGGCGGCCAGGTGGCCGACGTGATCGTCGCGGTGGCCGGGATCGACCCGGTGATGGGAGGCGTGGACCGGTGACGGACGTCGAACTGGGACTGCCGGCGATGCCGGCCCCGCCGTACCCGGAGGAGGTGCGCTCCCGGCTGGCCGCCGACGCCGCCGAGCTGATCGGCCGCTACCCGCAGGCCCGTTCGGCGCTGCTGCCGCTGCTGCACCTGGTGCAGGCCGAGGAGGGCTTCGTCAGCCGGACCGGGATCCGCTTCTGCGCCGAGCAGTTGGGGCTCACCACGGCCGAGGTCACCGCCGTCGCCACCTTCTACACGATGTACCGGCGGCGCCCGGCCGGGAAGTACCACGTCGGGGTCTGCACCAACACCCTGTGCGCGGTGCTCGGCGGGGACCGGATCTTCGCCGACCTCCAGGAGCACCTGGGCATCGGCAACAACGAGACCACCGAGGACGGCGAGATCTCGATCGAGCACATCGAGTGCAACGCCGCCTGCGACTACGCCCCCGTGGTGATGGTCAACTGGGAGTTCTTCGACGACCAGACCCCGCAGAGCGCCCGCCGGCTGGTCGACGACCTGCGGGCCGGCCGCGAGGTGCGGCCCACCCGCGGCGCCCGGCTGTGCGGCTTCAAGGAGACCGCCCGGATCCTGGCCGGCTTCCCGGACGAGCGCCCGGGCGCCAACGACGAGTCGGGTGCCGGCGGCGCCCCCTCGCTGGCCGGGCTGCGGCTGGCGCGCGGCGAGGCCCTGCCCGGCACCGCCGGCACCAAGGTGGTCTCCCCCCGCCACGAGGCCCCCCGCCACGGGGATCCGGGCCACGGGGAGCCGGGCCACGAAGGCAAGGCCGACGGCCAGGAAGGGACCGAAGCGTGATGACCTCCGCCGAGCCGGCCGAGAAGCTGCTCACCCCCGTCCTGTCCGACCCCTGGGACGACAGCCGTCCCTGGACCCTCGCCACCTACCGCCGCCACCACGGCTACGAGGGCCTCAAGGCGGCCCTCGCGATGCCCCCGGACGACGTGATCGCCCTGGTCAAGGACTCCGGTCTGCGCGGCCGCGGCGGTGCCGGCTTCCCCACCGGGATGAAGTGGCAGTTCATCCCGCAGAACGACGGCAAGCCGCACTACCTGGTGGTCAACGCGGACGAGTCCGAGCCGGGCACCTGCAAGGACATCCCGCTGCTGTTCGCCAACCCGCACTCCCTCATCGAGGGCATGGTCATCGCCTCCTACGCGATCCGCTGCGACCACGCGTTCATCTACCTGCGCGGCGAGGTCGTCCCGGTGCTGCGCCGCCTGCACGCCGCGGTCGCCGAGGCGTACGCGGCGGGACTGCTCGGCCGGGACATCCTCGGCTCGGGCGTGAACCTGGACATCACCGTCCACGCCGGCGCCGGCGCCTACATCTGCGGCGAGGAGACGGCGCTGCTGGACTCGCTGGAGGGCCGCCGCGGCCAGCCGAGGCTGCGCCCGCCGTTCCCGGCGATCGCCGGCCTGTACGCCTGCCCGACGGTGGTCAACAACGTCGAGTCGATCGCCTCGGTGCCGCCGATCCTGGCCCGCGGCAAGGAGTGGTTCAAGGGCCTGGGCACCGAGAAGTCCCCGGGCTTCACGCTGTACTCGCTGTCCGGCCACGTCACCAACCCCGGCCAGTACGAGGCCCCGCTCGGCATCACGCTGCGCCAGCTGCTGGACCTCTCCGGCGGCGTCCGGGCCGGGCACCGGTTGAAGTTCTGGACCCCGGGCGGCTCCTCCACCCCGATGTTCACCGACGAGCACCTCGACGTCCCGCTGGACTACGAGGGCGTCGGCGCGGCGGGCTCGATGCTCGGCACCAAGGCGCTGCAGGTCTTCGACGAGACCACCTGCGTGGTGCGGGCGGTGACCCGTTGGACGGAGTTCTACGCCCACGAGTCCTGCGGCAAGTGCACCCCCTGCCGGGAGGGCACCTACTGGCTGGTCCAGCTGTTGAAGCGGATCGAGGCGGGCCAGGGCGTCGACGGGGACCTGGAGAAGCTCCTCGACATCGCCGACAACATCAACGGCAAGTCCTTCTGCGCGCTGGGCGACGGCGCGGCGAGCCCGATCGTCTCCTCGCTCCAGTACTTCCGGGCCGAGTACGAGCAGCACCTGGCCGAGCGCCGCTGCCCGTTCGACCCGGCCGCGTCCACCGTCTGGGCCGACGGCCCCCGCCCCGGCCACCAGTCCGCCACCGAGAGGGAGGTGCACGCGTGACGATCACCGAGCCGGCCGCCTCCACGAACGACGGAGCCGCGGTCGAACTGGTCACGCTCACCATCGACGGCGTCGAAGTGAAGGTCCCCAAGGGCACCTTGGTGATCCGGGCCGCCGAGACCATCGGCACCCAGATCCCGCGCTTCTGCGACCATCCGCTGCTGGATCCGGCCGGCGCCTGCCGGCAGTGCATCGTGGAGGTCGAGGGCCAGCGCAAGCCGGTCGCCTCCTGCACCATCCCGGTCGCCGAGGGCATGGTGGTGCGCACCCAGCTGAGTTCGCCGGTGGCGGAGAAGGCCCAGCGCGGCGTGATGGAGCTGCTGCTGATCAACCACCCGCTGGACTGCCCGGTCTGCGACAAGGGCGGCGAGTGCCCGCTGCAGAACCAGGCGATGAGCAGCGGCGCGGCGGACTCCCGGTTCGAGGGGATGAAGCGCACCTACGCGAAGCCGCTGCCGATCAGCAGCCAGGTGCTGCTGGACCGGGAGCGCTGCGTGCTGTGCGCGCGCTGCACCCGCTTCTCGCAGCAGATCGCCGGGGACCCGTTCATCGACCTGGTGGAGCGCGGGGCGCTGCAGCAGGTGGGCACGGGGGAGGGGGACGACTTCGAGTCGTACTTCTCCGGGAACACCATCCAGATCTGTCCGGTGGGGGCGCTGACCTCGGCGGCTTATCGTTTCCGCTCGCGCCCCTTCGACCTGGTGTCCTCGCCGAGCGTGTGCGAGCACTGCTCGGCGGGTTGCGCGCAGCGCACCGATCACCGGCGGGGCAAGGTGCTGCGCCGGCTGGCGGGCGAGGACCCGGCGGTGAACGAGGAGTGGAACTGCGACAAGGGCCGGTTCGCGTTCCGCTACGCCCAGCAGCGGGACCGGCTGACGGCCCCGCTGGTGCGGGTGGACGGCGAGCTGGTGCCGGTCTCCTGGCCGGAGGCGTTGCGGCGGGCCGCCGAGGGTCTGCGCGGGGCCCGTACGGGTGTGCTGGCGGGCGGCCGGGTGACGGTGGAGGACGCGTACGCGTACGCGAAGTTCGCCCGGGTGGTGCTGGGCACCAACGACGTGGACTTCCGGTCCCGCCCGCACAGCGGTGAGGAGGCGGACTTCCTGGCCGCGGCGGTCGCCGGGCGCGGGGTGGACGTGGACGGTTCGGGCGTCGACTACGCGCGGCTGGAGCAGGCTCCGGCGGTGCTGCTGGCGGGGTTCGAGCCGGAGGAGGAGTCGCCGATCGTCTTCCTGCGGCTGCGCAAGGCGTCCCGGGGCAACGGCGTCAAGGTGTTCTCGGTGGCGTCGTTCGCCTCCCGGGGGCTGGCGAAGCTGCGCGGTGCGCTGCTGCCGGCGGCGCCGGGGACGGAGCCGGAGTGGTTCGCGGCGCTGGCGGCGGACGAGCCGTTGAACGACGAGGCCGGGCGGGCGGCGGAGCTGTTGCGCCGGCCGGGTGCGGTGATCCTGGCGGGTGAGCGGCTGGCGTCGGTGCCGGGTGCGTTGACGGCGGTGCTGCGGTTGGCGCACGCGACCGGGGCGGCGCTGGCCTGGGTGCCGCGCCGGGCCGGGGAGCGCGGGGCGGTGGAGGCCGGCGCGCTGCCGGGTCTGCTGCCGGGCGGCCGTCCGGTGGCGGACGCGGCGGCGCGGGCCCAGGCGGCCTCGGTGTGGGGGGTGGCGGAGCTGCCGTCGCGTCCGGGCCGGGACACCGGCCAGATCCTGACCGCGGCGGCGCGGGGCGATCTGGACGCGTTGCTGGTCGGCGGGGTGGACCTTGACGATCTGCCGGATCCGGCGCTGGCCGGGGAGGCGCTGGCGGCGGTGCCGTTCGTGGTGTCGCTGGAGCTGCGGCCGTCGGCGGTGACGGGCCGGGCCGACGTGGTGCTGCCGGTGGCGGCGGTGGCGGAGAAGGCGGGGACGTTCCTGGACTGGGAGGGCCGGGTGCGGATGTTCGAGGCCGCGCTCAAGCCGGACCAGCAGATGGGCCGTCACCTTCAGTCGGACCTGCGGGTGCTGGCGATGCTGGCGGACGCGCTGGGGCACCGGCTGGGCCTGGCGGACGTGCGGGCGGCCCGGCTGGAGCTGGACCGCTTCGGGCCGTGGCGGGGTGACCGCGCGGCGGATCCGGCGGCGCACCCGGGTGTGCTGCCGCGTCCGGCCACCGGCCAGGCGGTGCTGGCGGGTTGGCGGCTGCTGCTGGACGAGGGCTCCTTGCAGGACGGCGATCCGCACCTGGCGGGGACGCGGCACCGGGCGGTGGCCCGGGTGTCGTCGGCCACCGCGAAGGAGATCGGCGCCAAGGAGGTCGGCGCGGGTGTCGGCACGGGGGTCGGCGCCGAGGCCGGCGCGGAGGCCGCCGGTGCGCTGCGGCTGACCGGTCCGGCGGGTTCGCTGGTCCTGCCGCTGGAGGTGACCGACTCGGTCCCGGACCGTACGGTCTGGATCCCGCTCAACTCCACGCCGGGCGGCGCGCACCGCGCGCTCGGCACCACCGTCGGCCATCTGGTGACGATCGCCGCGGCCGAGCTCGCGCCGGTCGCCGTCGAGGGCGGGTCCCGGGAAGGGGAGGTCCGATGACGACTCCGCAGCCGTACGAGACGCTCCACTTCTTCGGCCAGGACCCGTGGTGGCTGGTGCTGTTGAAGGCGGTGTTCTGCTTCGCCTTCCTGGTGCTGACGGTGCTGGTGACGATCGTCTGGGAGCGCAAGGTGGTGGCCTGGATGCAGTTGCGCATCGGGCCGAACCGGCACGGGCCGTGGGGCCTGCTGCAGTCGCTGGCGGACGGCGTGAAGCTGGCACTCAAGGAGGACCTGGTCGTCAAGGGCGCGGACAAGGTGGTCTACGTCCTGGCCCCGATCGTCTGCGCGATCCCGGCGTTCATGGCCTTCGCGGTGATCCCGTTCGGCCCGGCCGGCGAGGAGGTGTCGGTCTTCGGCACCCGGACGCCGCTGCAGCTGACCGACTTCCCGGTGGCGCTGCTCTACATCCTGGCCACCGCCTCGATCGGCATCTACGGGATCGTGCTGGCCGGTTGGTCCTCCGGTTCGACGTACCCGCTGCTGGGCGGCCTGCGGTCGGCCGCGCAGATGATCAGCTACGAGATCGCGATGGGCCTGTCCTTCGCGGCGGTGTTCGTCTACTCGGGGTCGATGTCGACCTCGGAGATCGTGGCGCACCAGCAGCCGAAGTGGTTCGCGGTGCTGCTGCCGGTGTCGTTCATCGTCTACGTCATCGCGATGGTCGGGGAGACCAACCGGGCGCCGTTCGACCTCCCGGAGGCCGAGGGCGAGCTGGTGGGCGGTTTCAACACCGAGTACTCCTCGTTGAAGTTCGCGATGTTCATGCTGGCCGAGTACGTCAACATGGTGACGGTCTCGGCGGTGGCGTCGACCCTGTTCCTGGGCGGCTGGCGGGCCCCGTGGCCGGTGTCGGCCTTCTGGGAGGGCGCCAACCACGGCTGGTGGCCGATGCTGTGGATCACCTTGAAGATCCAGCTGCTGGTGTTCTTCTTCATCTGGCTGCGCGGCACGCTGCCGCGGTTGCGCTACGACCAGTTCATGAAGCTGGGCTGGAAGGTGCTGATCCCGGTCTCGCTGGTGTGGCTGGTGCTGATCGCGAGCGTGCGGGCGCTGCGCAACGAGGGGTACGGCTTCGGCGAGGTGGTGCTCTACGTGGGCGCGCCGGTCGGCGCGATCCTGCTGCTGGCGCTGGTCCGGGACTTCCTGCGCAAGGAGAAGGAGCCCGGGCCGGAGCAGGAGGCCCCGGGCAAGGGCGAGTTCGATCCGATGGCGGGCGGGTACCCGGTGCCGCCGCTGCCCGGGCAGGTGCTGCCGCCGGTGCCGCGCCGGCCGGGCCGGGCCCCGAAGCAACTCCAGGACGCCCTCAACGGGGCCGACCATTCCGAAGGGAGCTGATCCGCGATGTCGTCCGACCAGACGGGCCGGCCCGAGCGGGCCGACCGGCCGTCGGTGCTCGGTCCGGCCGCCGGTTTCGGCGTGACCTTCAAGGCCATGTTCAAGAAGCGGCTGACCGAGCAGTACCCGGAGCAGAAGAAGCCCACGGCTCCGCGCTTCCACGGCCGCCACCAGCTGAACCGGCATCCGGACGGGCTGGAGAAGTGCGTCGGCTGCGAGCTGTGCGCGTGGGCCTGCCCGGCCGACGCGATCTACGTGGAGGGCGCGGACAACCGGGACGAGGAGCGCTACTCGCCGGGTGAGCGCTACGGCGCGGTGTACCAGATCAACTACGCCCGCTGCATCCTGTGCGGGCTGTGCATCGAGGCCTGTCCCACCCGGGCGCTGACGATGACCAACGAGTACGAGCTGGCGGACTCCTCCCGCAAGGACCTGATCTTCACCAAGGAGCAGCTGCTGGTGGGCCTGTCGGAGGACATGGTCGACACCCCGCACGCGATCTTCCCGGGCACCGACGAGGGTGCGTACTACCGGGGCGAGATCACGGGGGCGGCGCCGGGGACGGTCCAGCAGGAGCGCACCGACCGGGAGAAGGAGGTGCGGCAGTGATCGCACAGCTGGCGGCGGCGGGCGGGACGACCTCCACGGGTGAGGCCGTCCAGTTCTGGGTGCTCGCGGTGATCGCGGTCGGTGGCGCGCTGGGGATGCTGCTGATGCGCAAGGCGGTGCACAGCGCGCTGTGCCTGGCGGCGACCATGCTGGCGCTGGCGGTCTGTTACATGGCCCAGGGCGCGGTGTTCCTGGGCGTGGTGCAGATCGTGGTGTACACCGGCGCGATCATGATGCTGTTCCTGTTCGTGGTGATGCTGGTCGGCGTGACCAGCGAGGACTCCCTGAAGGAGCAGTTGAAGGGCCAGCGGTTCGCGGCGGTGCTGTGCGGGCTGGGCTTCGGGGTGCTGCTGATCGCGGGCATCGCGAACGCGCGGCTGGACCACTTCACCGGGCTGGCCGAGGCGAACGCCGAGGGCAACGTGCCGGGCCTGGCCCGGCTGATCTTCACCCGCTACGTGTGGGCCTTCGAGGTCACCGGCGCGCTGCTGATCACCGCGGCGGTCGGTGCGATGGTGCTGACCCACCGGGAGCACGTGAAGGCGCCGAAGACCCAGCGGGAGCTGGCGGAGCAGCGGGTGCGGGACAACATCCAGCTGCCGCCGCTGCCGGCGCCGGGCGTGTACGCGCGGCACAACGCGGTGGACGTGCCGGCGCTGCTGCCGGACGGCACGATCGCGGAGGACTCGGTGATGGCGACGCTGCGCGAGCGCGGCCAGGTCCGGGACGTCAGCCAGGAGATGCTGCGGCGGATGGCGGAGCTGGAGAACAGTACGGCGGACTGGCTGGGCCGGCCGTCCTCGGAGCGGCCGGTGGTGGCGGCTCCGCGCGGGCCCCTGGAGCCGGTCCCGGGCCACGGGTCCGAGCCGCGCGAGGCCGGGGAGGGGGAGCGGTGAATCCGGTCAACTACCTCTATCTGTCCGCCCTGTTGTTCACCATCGGCGCGTCCGGGGTGTTGATCCGGCGCAACGCGGTGGTGCTGTTCATGTGCGTCGAGCTGATGCTGAACGCCTCGAACCTGGCACTGGTGACGTTCTCCCGGCTGCACGGGACCCTGGACGGTCAGATCATCGCGTTCTTCACGATGGTGGTGGCGGCGGCCGAGGTCGTGGTCGGCCTCGCCATCATCGTCTCCATCTTCCGGACCAGGCACTCCGCTTCGGTCGACGACAGCAATCTGATGAAGCTGTAGGCGGAGGACCTTCGGTGAACTCTCTCATTCCGCTGCTGGTGGCGGCTCCGCTGGCCGGTGCCGCCCTGCTGCTCCTGGGCGGTCGGGCCTTCGACCGCTTCGGCCACTGGCTGGCGACCGCGCTCGCCGCGCTCTCGTTCGGCTTCGGCCTGGCCCTGTTCTCGGACATGCTGGGCCGGGACGTCGAGCACCGGGCGGTGACGAAGCACCTGTTCAGCTGGGTGCCGGTGAACGCCTTCCAGGCCGACGTCTCGTTCCGGCTCGACCAGTTGTCGATGACCTTCGTGCTGTTGATCACCGGGGTGGGCACGCTGATCCACCTGTACTCGGTGGGCTACATGGCGCACGACGAGCGCCGGCGCCGCTTCTTCGCGTACCTGAACCTGTTCCTGGCCGCCATGCTGCTGCTGGTGCTGGCGGACAACTACCTCCTGCTGTACTTCGGTTGGGAGGGCGTGGGCCTGGCCTCGTACCTGCTGATCGGCTTCTGGCAGCACAAGCCGAGTGCGGCGACGGCCGCGAAGAAGGCGTTCCTGGTCAACCGGGTCGGCGACATGGGCCTGTCGATCGCGATCATGCTGATGTTCGCCGAGTTCGGCTCCTTCGCCTTCACCCCGGTCCTCGGTTCGGAGGGCGCGGTCGGGGCGGTGCACGGGGCGAGCGAGGGCAGGCTGACGGCGATCGGCCTGATGCTGCTGCTGGCCGCGTGCGGCAAGTCGGCGCAGGTGCCGCTGCAGTCCTGGCTGGGGGACGCGATGGAGGGCCCGACCCCGGTCTCGGCCCTGATCCACGCGGCCACCATGGTGACCGCCGGGGTCTACCTGATCACCCGGTCCTCGGCGATCTTCGACCTGGCGCCGGACGCCCAGACCGCCGTGGTGGTGGTCGGTGCGGTGACGCTGCTGTTCGGTGCGGTCGTCGGTTGCGCCAAGGACGACATCAAGAAGGCGCTGGCCGGCTCGACCATGTCGCAGATCGGCTACATGGTCCTGGCGGCCGGGCTGGGCCCGATCGGCTACGTGTTCGCGATCATGCACCTGGTGACCCACGGCTTCTTCAAGGCCGGGCTGTTCCTCGGCGCCGGGTCGGTCATGCACGGCATGGACGACGAGGTGAACATGCGCCGCTACGGCGGCCTGTGGCGGCACATGCCGTGGACCTTCGCCACGTTCGGCCTGGGCTACCTGGCCATCATCGGCTTCCCCGGGCTGTCCGGCTTCTTCTCCAAGGACAAGATCATCGAGGCGGCCTTCGCCAAGGGCGGCACCGAGGGCTGGATCCTCGGCCTGTGCGCGCTGGTCGGCGCGGCCGTCACCGCGTTCTACATGACCCGGGTGATGCTGCTGACCTTCTTCGGCGAGAAGCGCTGGCAGCCGGACGCCGAGGGCAACCTCCCGCACCCGCACGAGTCGCCGCGGACCATGGTCGTGCCGATGGTCCTGCTGGCCTTCGGCTCGGTCTTCGCCGGCGGGCTGTTCGTCTACCACGGCTCCTTCCTGAAGTGGCTGGAGCCGGTCACCGGCCACAGCGAGGGCAACCCGCCGCTCGGCTCCTGGACGGTCACCGGGCTGACCACGGCCTGCATGCTGGCCGGCGTCGGGCTGGCGTACCTGATGTACGGGCGCTCGCCCGTCCCGGTGGTGCCGCCGGTCGGCTCCCCGCTCACCCGGGCGGCCCGCCGCGACCTGCTGCAGGACGACTTCAACCACGCGGTGCTGGTGCGGCCGGGCTCGGCGCTGGCGGCGACCCTGGTCTACTTCGACAGCCGCGGCCTGGACGGCTTCGTCAACGGCCTGGCCGCCCTCATCGGGGGCCTGTCCGGCCGGCTGCGGCGGGTCCAGAACGGCTTCGTCCGCTCGTACGCGCTCTCCATGTTCGGCGGCACGCTGGTGCTGGTCGCCTCGACTCTCCTGATGAGGTCCGTGTGATGACTGTGATTCGCCCGCTCGCCTCCGGGCGCTCGGACCCGGCGCCGGCACTCTTCGCTCCGGCACTCCCTCCTTCGTCGGTCGCTGGTCGCTCATCGCTCTCGGCACCGGCGCGCCCTTCGGCTCGGGGCGGGGAAACGCGTCGGGAGGCCAGGCCGTGAGCGTGCTACTGACCACCACCTGTGCCGTCCCGGCGGCCGGCGCGGTGCTGACCGCCGCCCTGCCCGCCGGGTCGAACGCGGCCCGGCGGCGCACCATCAAGACCGTCGCGCTGGCCGTGTCGGGGGTGACCCTGGTGCTGGCCGCCCTGGTGGCGCTGCGCTTCGACCCGCACGGCGCCCGGTTCCAGCTGACCGAGTCGTACAGCTGGATCCGCTCCTTCGGCATCACCTTCTCGCTCGGCGTGGACGGCATCGGCGCGGTGCTGGCCCTGCTGACGGCCGTCCTGGTGCCGATGGTGATGCTGGCCTCCTGGCACGACGCGGACCCGGCCGCCCCGGGCCCCGACGGCAGCTTCGAGAACAAACGGCGCACCCAGGCCTTCTTCGCCCTGATCCTGGCGGTGGAGGCGATGGTGGTGGTGTCCTTCTACGCCACCGACGTCTTCCTGTTCTACGTGTTCTTCGAAGCCATGCTGATCCCGATGTACTTCCTGATCGGCGGCTTCGGCGACCGGGCCGGCGGCCCGGACTCGGCGCGCCAGCGCTCCTACGCGGCCGTCAAGTTCCTGCTGTACAACCTGCTCGGCGGCCTGGTGATGCTGGCCGCGGTGATCGGGCTGTACGTGATCGCCCAGGAGCAGGGCTTCGGCACCTTCGACCTGCCGACCCTCACCGGGGCGATCGCCGGCGGCAGCCTCAAGCTGTCCGGGACGGCGCAGAACGCGCTGTTCCTCGGCTTCTTCTTCGCCTTCGCGGTGAAGGCCCCGCTGTGGCCGCTGCACACCTGGCTGCCGAACGCGATGGGCGAGGCGACGGCCGGCACCGCGGTGCTGATCACCGCGGTGGTGGACAAGGTCGGCACCTTCGCGATGCTGCGCTTCTGCCTCGGGCTGTTCCCGGACGCCTCGAAGACCTTCGCCCCGGCGATCCTGGTGCTGTCGCTGGTCGGGATCGTCTACGGCGCGCTGCTGGCGGTCGGCCAGAAGGACATCAAGCGGCTGGTCGCCTACGCCTCGATCTCGCACTTCGGCTTCATCATCATGGGCGTCTTCGCGATGACCAGCCAGGGGCAGAGCGGCGCGACCCTCTACATGGTCAACCACGGCCTCTCCACCGCCGCGTGGATGCTGGTGGCCGGCTTCCTGATCTCGCGCCGCGGCTCGCGGCTGATCGCCGACTACGGCGGCGTGCAGAAGGTCGCCCCGGTGCTCGCCGGGACCTTCCTGATCGGCAGCCTGGCGACCCTGTCGCTGCCGGGACTGGCCCCGTTCGTCAGCGAGTTCCTGGTACTGGTGGGCACCTTCACCCGCTACCCGGCGATCGGCGTCGTCGCCACCCTCGGCATCGTGCTGGCCGCGCTGTACGCGCTGCTGCTGTACCAGCGCACCATGACCGGCCCGGTGAAGGAGGGCGTGCGCGCGATGCCCGACCTCAAGGTCCGGGAACTGGCCGTGGTGGCACCGCTGGTGGCGCTGACGATCCTGCTCGGGGTGTACCCGAAGCCGCTCACCGACCTGGTGAACCCCTCGGTGGACGCGACGCTCTCGCAGGTCCACCGGACCGACCCGGCGCCGGCCCACCCGGTCGCCGCCACCTCAGGAGGTGAGCAGAAGTGAGTGCCACCGCAGTGCTCGCCGCCGTCGGCGGCAACACCCCCGGCATCCCGGCGCCGCACATCGAGTACGGCCAACTCTCCCCGATGCTGGTGGTCTTCGGGGCCGCCGTGGCGGGCGTCCTGGTCGAGGCCTTCGTCCCGCGCCGGCTGCGGCACTGGACCCAGGTGTCGCTGGCGCTGGTCGCGCTGGCCGGCGCGTTCGCCGCCGTGGTGGTGCTGGCGACGCAGGGCCACGGCGCGCCGCGGGTCGACCTGCTGGCCATGGAGTCGGTCGCCCTGGACGGCCCGGCGCTGTTCCTCCAGGGCGTGATCCTGCTGGTCGCCGTCGTCGCGGTGCTCACCTACGCGGAGCGCAGGCTGGAGCCCAAGGCCGGCGGCCTGCCCGCCGACGCCTTCGCCGCCCAGGCGTCCGCCACCCCGGGCGGGGAGCAGGAGCGGGACGCGGTCCGGGCCGGCTTCGCGACCACCGAGGTCTTCCCGCTGACCCTGTTCGCGGTCGGCGGCATGCTGCTCTTCCCAGCCGCCAACGACCTGCTGACCATGTTCGTGGCGCTGGAGGTCTTCTCCCTCCCGCTGTACCTGCTGTGCGCGCTGGCCCGGCGCCGCCGGCTGCTGTCCCAGGAGGCGGCGGTCAAGTACTTCCTGCTGGGCGCCTTCGCCTCGGCGTTCTTCCTGTTCGGCACCGCGCTGCTGTACGGCTACGCGGGCAGCGTCAAGCTCGGCGACATCGCGGACGTCATCTCCGGCAAGGCGATGACGACCCCGGCGCAGCTGAGCAGCACCCAGAGCGACGCGCTGCTGCTGACCGGCCTGGCGCTGCTGGCGGTGGGCCTGCTGTTCAAGGTGGGCGCGGTGCCGTTCCACTCCTGGACCCCGGACGTCTACCAGGGCGCGCCGACCCCGGTGACCGGCTTCATGGCCGCGGCCACCAAGGTCGCCGCGTTCGGGGCGTTCCTGCGGCTGTTCTACGTGGCCTTCCCGGGCCTGCGGCTGGACTGGCGGCCGGTGCTGTGGGGCGTGGCGATCCTGACCATGGTGGTCGGCGCGGTGCTGGCGGTGACCCAGCAGGACGTCAAGCGGCTGCTGGCGTACTCCTCGATCGCGCACGCCGGGTTCATCCTGACCGGGGTGATCGCGGTCAACAAGCAGGGCCTGTCCTCGGTGCTGTTCTACCTGGCGGCGTACTCCTTCGTGACGCTGGGGGCCTTCGCCGTGGTCACCCTGGTGCGCGACTCCAAGGGGGAGGCGACCCACCTGTCCAGCTGGGCGGGGCTGGGGCGGCGCTCGCCGCTGGTGGCGGCGGTCTTCGCGCTGTTCCTGCTGGCCTTCGCCGGGATCCCGCTGACCTCCGGCTTCACCGGGAAGTTCGCGGTGTTCCAGGCGGCGGCGGCCGGCGGGGCGACGCCGCTGGTGATCGTGGGTGTGCTGAGTTCGGCGGTGGCCGCGTTCTTCTACATCCGGGTGATCGTGCTGATGTTCTTCTCCGACCCGCAGCCGGGCGGTCCGACGGTGGCGATCCCGAGCGCCTTCACGGCGACCGCGATCGGGGTGGGGGTGCTGGTCACGCTGGGTCTGGGCCTGCTGCCGCAGTACTTCCTGGACCTCGCGTCCAAGGCCTCGCTGTTCGCGTACTGACCGTAGCCGGTCGGTTTGTTGGGGGGGGGGGGGCGGCGCCCCCCGCGGCGGACGGGGGGCGTGTTTTGTATCATATTTCCCCCCCCCCCCCGCGCGGCCCCCGCCGCGCACCACCGCCGCGACGGGC
>NZ_JBHYGR010000172.1:0-11399 GCF_042738155.1 Kitasatospora sp. NPDC059088
GGTACTCATGCGGGGCCGCGGGCGTCACTGGTCCGACGGGTCCGGGGAGTCCGGCGGGGTGGTGGGGGCCGAGCGGCCGGTCGTGCCGCCGTCCGACGGGGAGTTGCCGCGCGGGCGGCCGGTCGAGCCCGGGCCGGGCGCCCCCGTGCAGGTCGCCGAGGACGGCGAGCCGGTGGGGGTGCCGCACCCGGGGGTCGGGCGGACCGGGTCCGGGATGTGGACCGTGGTGAAGTCCTGCTCGGGCATGGACCGCACGGCGTCGCTCATGGCCTGCTGCCAGATCGGCCCCGGGCCGGTCGCCCCGAACACCTCGGGCTGGTACTGGCCGCCGATCCGGATGTTGCGCATCGGCACCTTGACGCCCGGGCTGCCCAGCCAGACCGAGCCGGCCAGGTTGCCGGTGTAGCCGGTGAACCAGGCCGACTTCTTCTCGTCCGTGGTGCCGGTCTTGCCCGCGATCTGGCGGTCGTCGTCCAGCCGGAGGTCCCGCGCGGTGCCGCCCTTCTCGGTCACTCCGAGCAGCACGCTGTTGATCACGTCGGCGGTGTCCGGGGACATCACCTGGTCGCAGCGGGCCGGGGCCACCGGGACGTCCTTGCCGGCCACCGTGGTGATCCGGTTGATCGCCACCGGCGCGCAGTAGGAGCCCCGGGCGGCGAAGGTCGCGTAGACGTTGGCCATGGTCAGCGGGCTGACCTCCTGGGTGCCCAGGCCGAGGGCGGGCACCTCCTGCAACGGGTCGCCGCTCGCCTTGCCGGTCACGCCCAGCTTGTTGGCCATCTGCTTGACGGCGCAGAGCCCGATCTCCTGCTCCATCTGCACGAAGTAGGTGTTGACCGAGAGCGCCATCGCCTGCTTGAGCTGGTACGGCCCCTTCTCGCTCGGGCTCTCGTTGGGGATCGTCCCTTCCTTCCTGCCCTTGTTGAGGTTCTTCCAGGTGCCGTCGCAGGTCTTCATCGTCGGCCAGTCCATCCGGTTCGGCGAGTCGTACTGCTGGGTCGGCGACAGGCCGGCCTCCAGGGCGGCGGCGGCCACGATCGGCTTGAAGTTGGAGCCGGGCTGGAACCCGATGCCCCCGCCCATCGCCGCGTCCACGTTGAGGTTGACGACGGTCTGGTTCTTCTCCTTCGCCAGGCCGTACGGGCGGGTCTGGGCCATCGCCAGGATCTTGCCGCTGCCGGGCTCGACCATCGTCATCGCCGCCGAGACCGGGTCGGTGACGTACACCTTGGTGGAGACGGCGTGCTGGGCGGCGGCCTGCTTCTCCGGGTCCAGCGTGGTGTAGATGTTCAACCCGCCGGTGTCCCACAGCTTCTTGCGCTCGGCGGCGCTCTTGCCGTAGGCCGGGTCCTGCTTGACCACGTGGCGGACGTAGTCGCAGAAGAAGCCCATGCCGGCCTGGGCGGTGATGCAACCGTTGTGCGGGTCCTTGTAGTTGAGGCCCAGCGGGGCCGCCTTCGCCTCGGCCGCCTGCTGGGCGGTGATGTGCTTGTTCTCCACCATCTTGTCGATGACGGTGTCCCGGCGCTTCTGCGCGGCCACCGGGTGCAGCTTCGGGTCGTACTGGGTGGGGTTCTGCACCAGCCCGGCGAGCATCGCCGCCTCGGGGAGGGTGAGGTCCTTGGCGTCCTTGCTGAAGTACCGCTGGGAGGCGGCCTGGATGCCGTACGCCTGGTGTCCGTAGAAGGTGATGTTCAGGTAGTTGGTGAGGATCTGCTCCTTGGAGAGGTCCTCCTCCAGCTTGATGGCGTACCGCAGTTCCTGGATCTTGCGGCCCAGGGTCTTGCGCTGCGCCTCGCGCACCGCCACCGGGTCGTCCCCGGCCATCTCGACGTTGACGTTCTTCACGTACTGCTGGGTGAGGGTGGAGGCGCCCTGTACTGCGGCTCCGCTCTCCGCGTTCTTGGTGATCGCCCGCAGCACGCCCTTGAGGTCGACGGCGCCGTGCTCGTAGAAGCGCGCGTCCTCGATGTCCACCTGGGCCTTGCGGATCAGCGGCGACATCTGCTCGGCGGTCAGGACGGTGCGGTCGCGCTCGTAGACCTTGGCGATCAGGCCGCCCTTGGCGTCGAAGATCTGGGTCGCCTGGGTGAGCGGCGGGGTCTTGAAGTCGTCGGGGATGCTCTCGAAGCCCTCGGCACCGCTCTTGGCGCCCAGGCCCATCGCGCCCGCCCCCGGGAGGATCAGCCCCGCCAGCAGGACGCCGCCCAGCACGCTGGAGCCGAGGAAGGTGGCCGCATGGCGCAGGATTCCGAGCGGGGTCTCACGGCGCCTCGGGCGCGGGACCCAGGTGTCGCCCGGGTCCGGGGCAGGTATGCGGCTCTTCGGTGACATAGTTCGAACATTACGGCCGTGAATCCCCACCGTGGGGGGCCTGTTGGCGAACTATTGTCACAAAATCGCGACAGGTTCGACTCATGTGTGAGGGTCGAACGTGGGTACACGCAGAAGTAAGGGCCGTTCGTCCACGGCCCGTTGCTCCTCCCCCGTCGGCGTCAGTCGGCGTCAGTCGGCGTCAGTCGGCGGCCGGGCAGTACACGTCCTCGGCCGGGCGGCGGCCCGTCACCAGGAAGTCCGTCACCACCGCGTCGCCGCAGGCGTTCCCGTTCGCCAGGTAGACGTCGTGGCCGCCGGAGTCGACCGTCACCATCCGCGCCCGGTCACCGAACGCCGCCCGCAGTTTGAGCGCGCCGGAGTACGGGGTGGCCGGGTCGCGCAGGTTCTGCGCCAGCAGGACGTTCGCCGGCCCCCGGCCGGTCACCCGCACCGGCGGCTCGGCGGGCGCGAACGGCCAGAAGGCGCAGGGCATCACGTTCACCGGCATGCCCGCGGTGAGCGGCCGGGCGGCCCGGTCGGCCGCCGTGTCCTTGGCGTAGGCCGCCGGGTCGGCGGGCCAGCGGACGTCGTTGCAGAGCGTGCCGACGGAGACCGCGAGGGTGTTCTGCACCGCCGCGTCGGGCGGCACCACCGGGGCGGGCAGCGGGCGGCGGCCGAGGCCCGCCAGCATCAGCCGGGCCAGGTCGGGGAACTTGGCGTCCGCGTACAGGCTGTTCAGCATGGACTCGCGCAGCACGTTGCCGCTCAGCTCGGCCGGGTTGGCGCCGGGCCAGGGCAGCGGGGCCGCGTCCAGCCGGGCGGCGAGGTCCAGGAACAGCGGGCGCACCTGCTCGGGGGTGTCCGCGACCCGGTCCGGGTTGTCCGGCGCCGAGGCCCACGCGGCGAAGTCGGGGAAGCGGTCCTCGGCGCCCTGGCCGAAGGCGGCCAGCCAGCCGCGGCCGACCTTCGACGGGTCCGGGTCGTCGTTGCTGTCCAGCACGATCCGGTCGGTGTGCCCGGGGAACATGGTGGCGTAGACGGCGCCCGCGTAGGTGCCGTACGAGGTGCCCCAGGCGGAGAGCTTGCGCTCGCCGAGGGCCTGGCGGATCCGGTCGATGTCGCGGGCCTCGTTGGCGGTGGAGATGCTGCGCAGCACCGGTCCCCCGTTGCGCGCACAGGTCTCGGCGACCCGGCGGGCGGTGGCCAGGTTGGTGTCGATCGAGCCGTCGGCGGCCGGCCAGGGGCGCAGCTTGACCATCGCCAGGTCGGAGTGGTCCAGACCGCAGCTGACCGGGGTGGAGCCGCCGACGCCGCGCGGGTCGAAGCCGACCAGGTCGTAGCGGTCCAGGACGGACTGCGGGAGGCGCCCGACGGCGCTCGTGGGGAGGCCGGTCCCGGAACCGCCCGGCCCGCCCGGAACGGTCAGCAGCACACCGCGGCGCAGGCCCGGCTTGGCGGTGGCGATCCGGGAGACGGCGAGCGTGATCTGTCGGCCGTCCAGGTCGTTGTAGTCCAGGGGGACGGTGAGGTCGGCGCACTGCTGGCGGGGGTCGACCGGGCCCTGGCAGGTGGTCCAGTCGAGGCCGCCCGCGCCGGAGTGCTCCGGGACGGCGGCGGCGGCGGGAAGGGCGGTCAGCACGGTGACGGCCAGCGTGGCGAGAGTGGTACCGGTGAGCTTCGACATGCCCAAGAGTCTGCTGCGGCAGGGGAATCGGGCCCATGCCGCCAGCCGGTCGATCGGGGGTGGGGCAATCCCCCGACGGCGGACGGGGGCCGTCCCGCACCCGGCGGCGGCGCGCCGACCGTTCGTGTCCTGCGGGGTGACGGCGGGCCGGACGCCGATGATTTCGGGTGCTGTGGAGGAGAACTGAGGAGGCGTGAGGTGACGGCAGGGAACCCGCACGACGGGAACGCGCTCGTGCACGAGCACGATCACGATCACGCGCACGAGGAGCAGCAGCACCGGCACGAGGGGCCCGCCGCGCCCGTGGGGCACGGCCACGCCCACGGCCACGGCCACGGGCCCGCCGCGCCGGTCTCCGCCCGTCTGCGCACGGTGGTCGCGGCCGTGCTGATCCCGTTCGCGGTCGCCGTCGCCGTCGGCCTGGTGGTGCTCTGGCCGGGCGGGGTCCCGGCCCACCAGCACACCGGGGTCGGCTTCGACCAGCAGATCCGGCAGGGCCTGGTCACCCGGCTCCAGGAACTGCCCTGCGCCGACCTCGGCCCCGCCGACCGGGGCACCTGCCGGCAGGAGACCGTCGAGGTCACCGACGGCCCGGACCGGGGCCGCACCTTCACGGTGGTCGTCCACCCGTCCGAGTCGCGGCGCCACGAGGTCGGCGAGCGGGTCGTCCTCACCTCAGCGCCGAACGCCCCCGTGGAGCTGCGCTACAGCGTCGTCGACGTGGACCGGAACCTGCCGATGGGCGTGCTCGCCGGGCTGTTCGCCGTCGTCGTGGTGGTGATCGGCCGCTGGCGCGGGGTCGCCGCGCTGTTCGCGCTGGCGATCAGCTTCGCCGTGCTGTCGCTGTTCATCCTGCCCGCCATCCTGCGGGGTTCGGACCCGCTGCTGGTGGCGATCGTCGGCGCCAGCGCGATCATGCTGATCGCCCTCTACCTGTGCCACGGGCTCTCCGCGCGCACCTCGGTGGCGGTGCTCGGAACGCTGGCGTCGCTGGTCCTGATCGGGGTGCTCAGCCTGGTCTTCGCCGCCTGGGCGCGGCTGACCGGCGACACCTCGGAGGAGACCGGGCTGGTCCACGGCCTCTACCCCGGCATCGAGATCCGCGGCCTGCTGCTCGCCGGGTTCGTGATCGGATCGCTCGGCGTGCTGTTCGACGTGACGGTCACCCAGACCTCGGCGATCTGGGAACTGCACGAGGCCGACCCGACGATGGGCGCCGGCCGGCTGTACCGGACCGGCATGCGGATCGGCCGCGACCACATCGCCTCGACCGTCAACACCCTGGTGCTCGCCTACGCGGGGGCCGCGTTGCCGCTGCTGCTGCTGTTCTCCGTCGCGCACCGGACGCTGGTGTCGGTGGCCACCAGCGAACTGGTGGCCGAGGAGATCGCCCGCACCCTGGTCGGCAGCATCGGACTGGTCGCGGCGGTGCCGGTCACCACCGGGCTGGCCGCGCTGATCGCCGCCGCCGACCACCCCCGGACGGCACCCGTGCCCGCCGGGCGGCACCGGCCCGCCTGACGCCCCGGCGCGGGGCGGGACGGGGCGGGGCGGGGCGGGGCGGACGGGAGGTCAGAGGCCGAGCAGTCCCGGGTCCGAGGCCAGGGCGCGCAGCGGCTCGCGCGGGTCGGCGACCAGCCGGCGGGCCACCAGGTCGAGGATGCCGCCCACGCCGGTGACCTCCGCGGCCAGCACGCCGTCCTCGCGGGTCAGCCGCTGCACCACCTGGAAGGTCTTGCCCCCTCGCCAGACGAACGCGCAGCTGATCTCCACCGTGTCCCCGGCGCGCAGCTCCCGCAGGTACTTCACCGTGGTCTCCAGGACGACCGGGCCCACGCCCTTGGCCACCAGCTCGGCCTGGCGGATGCCGGCCGCGTGGAGGTACTCCCAGCGGGCGTGCTCGGCGTACTGCAGGTAGACGGCCTGGTTCAGGTGGCCCTGGGTGTCGGTCTCGTACCCGCGTACGGTGACCCGTGTGGTGAAGTCCTGATCGGTCATGCCCCGCACGCTACTCCGGTGGGACGGGCGGGACGGCGTAACGTCCGTCACCCGCCGGGGACTACGGCAGGGTGAGGATCCGCGGACCGTCCTCGGTGACGGCGACGGTGTGCTCGATGTGCGCGGCCCGGCTGCCGTCGGTGGTGCGCAGGGTCCAGCCGTCCGGGTCGGTGTCGTAGTCGTCGCGGCCGCCGGCCGTCAGCATCGGCTCGATGGCCAGCACCAGGCCCGGGCGCAGCGGGTAACCCCGGCCGGGGCGGCCCTCGTTGGGGACGTGCGGGTCCTCGTGCATCCGGCGGCCGATGCCGTGGCCGCCGTAGCCGTCGAGCAGCCCGTAGCGTCCGGCGCGGGCCACCTTTCCGACGGCGTGGGCGATGTCGCCGATCCGGTTGCCGACCACGGCGGCGGCGATCCCGGCCTCCAGGGCGCGCCGGGTGGCATCGATCAGCTCGGCGTCCTCGGGCCGGGCGGGGCCGACGGTGAAGCTGACGGCGGAGTCGCCGCACCAGCCGTCCAGGACGGCCCCGCAGTCGATGCTCACCAGGTCGCCGTCGCGCAGCCGGTAGCCGTCCGGGACGCCGTGCACGACCGCGTCGTTCACCGAGGCGCAGATGACGGCGGGGAAGGGCACCGGCGCGAAGGCCGGCCGGTACCCGAGGAACGGCGAGGTCGCCCCGGCGGCCGTGAGCACCCCCCGCGCCACCTCGTCCAGCTCCAGCAGGCTCACGCCCGCGGCGGCCTCCCGCTGCACGGCCGCCAGCGCGTTGGCGACCACCCGCCCGGCCTCGCGCATCGCGTCGAGGGCGGCGTCCGACTTGAGTTCGACCATGGTGAACCTCTCCCCTGGATCCAATTCTTATACCGGTATTTGTATCACGGTCGATGGATGTCGGGCGCCGCTGGCGGCCGGTGTACGGACGGCTGCGGAAATTGCCACGACCGCCCGGCACAAGATCCGCTACTGTTCGGCGCCGCAATACCGATGAACTGATCACAAGGACCCGACGTGACCTCGCCGCTGCTCCGCGCTGCCCATGCGCACCTGCAGGCCTCCGAGCCGCCCCCCTCCTCGCGGCTCCGCCGGTTCGGCAAGGCCGTGCGGGCGCCGCTCATCTTTGTCGCACTGGCCAGCGTCGGAGTGCTCGTCGCCGGTCAGCTGGAGGAGACCGAGGCCGACGTCGCCCAGGTCGGCGACTGCATGCACGATCGCGGCGTGTCCTCCAGACCGGACCTACAGATCGTGGGCTGCTCCAAGACCGATGCGCAGTACAAGGTCGCGAAGGTCATCCGGGACAGCGCCCGGGACGGCTCGTGCGAAGCGGAGGGGCCCGAGGTCTTCGGCTCCTGGACCCAGAAGCGGTCGACCTCCGTCGTCATCCTCTGCCTCGCCCTCAACACCGCACGTCCGGGCGGCCCGGTCCCCCTGCCCAACTGGCCCATGGACTACCAGCAGCCGTGGTCGAACTAGGGAGCGCCGGGCGGGGCCTGCCGGACAGGCCCTAGACTCGACGGCATGGTGAGGACTCCGCTGACCCCGTGGGAGCGCGAGCGTGGGGAGCGCTTCGGGGCGCTGCTGCGCGAGGCGCGTGGCGAGCGCAGCATGGTCGAGGTGGCGGCGGTGGCCGGCGTCTCGGCGGAGACGCTGCGCAAGATCGAGACGGGGCGGGCGCCGACGCCGTCGTTCTTCACCATCGCGGCGCTGGCCTTCGCGCTGGACCTCTCCCTGGACGAGCTGGCGGGCGCCTGCGCGCTGCCCGAGGACGACACCGCCCTCTCCGCGTAGGACGGGCCCGGAACGGGGGACGGCCCGCCGGGCGCGTGGTGCGCCGGGCGGGCCGTCGTTCGCGGAGGGTGGTCAGCCGACCGAGCTGTTGTAGCTCTCGATCGCGGGCTGGAGCTCCTTGGCCGCGTCGGCGAGCGCCTGCTGGGCGGTCTTGCCGCCGGCCACGGTCTGCTCGATGGCCGTCTCCACGCCCTTGCGGGCCTGCGGCATCACGCCGAGCAGGCAGCCGGCGGTGGCCGGGGTGGGCTTGGTGGCCTTCAACTGGTCGATGGCCGTCTGGAACTGCGGGTACTTGCCGACCCACTCCTTGTCCTTGGGGTCGTCCAGGGACTTCTTGTTGACCGGGAAGTAGCCGGTGCCGGTGTGCCACACGGCCTGCTGCTCCGGGCTGGTGGCGAACTTCTCGAACTCCCAGGCGGCCCGCTTCTCGGCGTCCGAGTGGCCGGGGCCGCTGATCCACAGCGAGGCTCCGCCGATCGCCGGGCCGCCCTGGTCGGCGGCCGTCACCTTCGGGAAGGGCGCGGTGCCGACGCCGAACTTGGCGGCCTCGGTGTAGCCGCGCAGCACGCCGGTGGACTCCAGGTGCATGGCGACCGTGCCGGACTTGAAAGCGGCCTGGGCGTCGTCGGTGACCCGGCCGGTGTTGGCCGCGTAGCCGCCCTTGACGAGGTCGGCCCACCACTGGACGATCTGCGCGCCCTGGGCGGAGTCGAACACGACCTTGCCCGCCTTGTTGCTGCGGCCGTTGTCGTTGTCGCAGTACATGGTGCCGGACTCGGCGAGCAGCTCCTCGACGAACCAGCCGTAGATGGCGGCGCCGAAGCCGTAGCGGACGGTCTTGCCGTCGGCGTCCTTCTTGGTCAGCTTCTTGGCCAGGTCACCGAGCTCGTTGAGGTCCTTCGGCGGCTGCGCCGGGTCGAGGCCGGCCTCCTTGAAGGCGTCGGTGTTCAGGTAGAGCAGCGGCATCGAGGAGTTGAACGGCATCGAGACCAGCTTGCCGTTGGCCGAGTAGTAGTTGCGGATGTTGGGGTCGAGGTCGTCCAGCGAGTAGCCGTCCTTGTCGGCGAAGGCCTGGGCGGGGACGGTCTGCTTGGAGTCGATCATGAAGCGGGTGCCGATGTCGTAGACCTGCACCAGGGCGGGGGTGCCCTTCTGCTGCACCGCGGCCTTGTACTTGGTGACCAGCTCGTCGTACTTGCCCTGGAACTGCGCCTTGACCTCGATCTTGCCCTGGTGGGCCGCGTTGAAGTCCTTCACCAGGCCGTTCAGCACGTCGGCGTTCTTGCCGGTCATCGAGTGCCAGAACTCGACGGTGGTGACGCCGGAGGCCTGGTCGAGCGCCTGGGCACCGGGCGCCCCGGCGTCGGCGGAACCGCCCGAGCCGGCGTCCGAGCCGCTGGAGCTGCAGGCGGTCAGGGACAGGCCGGCCACCAGCAGGGCCGCGAGCGCGCGTGCACTCTTCTTCACGAGGGTTTTCTTCTTTCCGGTTGACGAACGGGATGTACGGGCGGGATGTACGGGCGGAGCGGGTGCGGGCTCAGCGGACGGCGCCCGCGGTGAGGCCGCGGACGATGAAGCGCTGGCCGAAGACCACCAGGGCGAGGGTGGGCAGCAGGGAGAGCACCACACCGGCCAGGATCAGGCCGGGGTCGGCCATCTCGGCGTCGCGCAGCGAGGTGAGGCCGATCTGCAGGGTCTGCATCTCGGCGGTGCGGGTGATGATGAGCGGCCAGAAGTACTGGTTCCAGGCCGACAGGAAGACGTAGATCGACAGCGCGGCCAGGGCCGGCTTGTTGAGCGGCACGACGATCCGCCACAGGAACCGCCAGTGCCCGGCGCCGTCGATCCGGGCCGCGTCGCGCAGTTCGCCGGGCAGTTGGCGGAAGGCCTGGCGCAGCATGAAGGTGCCGAAGCCGGAGGCGAGGAACGGCAGCACCAGGCCGAAGTAGGTGTTGCCGAGGCCCCAGCCCGACAGCGTCAGGTAGTTGGGGATGATGATGGCCTCCCAGGGGACCATCAGCGTCGCCAGGAACAGCCCGAACACCGCGGCCCGCGCCTTCATCGGCAGGAAGACGAAGGCGTACGCGGCCAGGATCGAGGTGACCAGCTGGGCGAGGGTGATGGCGGTGGCGGTGATCGCCGAGTTGGCGTACTGCCGGAACAGCGGGATGGTGTCCACCGCGCCGGAGAAGTTCCGGCCGGTCACCGAGTGGGGCACCAACGCCGGTGGGTAGGAGGCGAGTTCGGACGGCTCCATGAAGGCGCCGACCACCGCGTAGTACACCGGGAAGGCCACCGTGACCACGGCGACGGCGAGCAGCAGGTAGACGGCGGCGCGGCCCAGCAGGTCGCGCGGGGAGCGTCCGGCGAGGGGGCGGACCCGCGGACGGGGCGGATCGGCCCGGACCTCGGCCTCGGTGACGACCGTGCTCATGCGTAGTGCACCTTCCGCTCCAGGACGCCGAACTGGACGGCCGTGCAGGCGAGGACGACCAGCAGCAGCACCACGGCCTGGGCGCTCGCCGTGCCGAAGTCGCTGGAGCCGTAGGCGAAGGCCTTCTCGTAGACGGAGTAGACCAGGGTCCGGGTGGAGCCGTCCGGCCCACCCTTGGTGAGGATGTGGATCTGGCCGAAACTCTGCAGTGCGTGGACGGTGGAGACCACCGTCAGGAAGAACAGGTTCGGGCCGAGCATCGGGACGGTGATCGAGCGGGCCAGCCGCAGGCCGGAGGCGCCGTCGATCCGGGCCGCCTCGACGACCTCGCCGGGGATCGAGCCGATGCCCGCCGAGAGCACCAGTACGTTGTAGCCGAGGTTCATCCAGACCGTGGTCAGGGCCACCGAGAACAGCGCGTACCGGGATTCGGTCAACCAGCCGACCGGCCCAAGGCCGAGGTGCGACAGCAGGCCGTTCAGCACCCCGCTGGCCGGGTTGTAGAACACCGCGAAGACCACCGAGGCGCTGGCCACCGAGAAGGCGAAGGGCAGCGCGAAGGCGGAGCGCAGCAGCCGTACGCCCCGGATCCGGTTCTCCAGCAGCAGCACCAGCACCAGCGCGCCGAGCACCCCGGGCACCACGGTGAGCAGGGTGAACAGCGCGGTGGTGACCAGCGTCCGGCCGAAGTCGGCGGAGGCCAGCAGGTCGGTGTAGTGCTTGAAGCCGACGTAGCGGGAGGGCGCGCCGAAGAGGTCGTTGGCGTGTCCGCTGAGGTAGATCGTCCGTCCCAGCGGATAGCCGATGAACAGGACGAAGACCACCAGGGAGGGCAGCAGGAAGGCCCAGGCGAGCCCGTGCTCGCCCCATCGGCTTCGACGGCCCGCGAGGGGCACGGGGTGCGGTGCGGTCGGCATCGGTGGCACGTCCGCCTTTCGTGTGTTGGTTCCGGCCGAAACCGTGTCCTGCCCGAACGACGGCGCGGGAACCCCGCGGTGATCAACCGGTGTCCCCGGGATTACGCGTTCGCGTCAGATTTCGGCCGGTCGTGCGCGCAACAGCCGCTCCAGGAACGCCGAAACGGGGCCAACCCACACACAGTCAGGGGGGTGGGGGGGACGGACGAGGGGGGGGGGGGGGGGGGAGCCGCCCCCCCCGCCCACCAGGCGCACACCCGGGGTGAG